>CAJQSJ010000001.1 GCA_905612535.1 uncultured Pelagibacteraceae bacterium
CTGTCAAAATCATTGCCTGAAGAAAGAAGGGCACTTTCAATTCTCTCTATTAAGTTGGGACATCCAGGTTCAACTTGAAATTCTTTTCCCTCTAAAAACAATTCATCATATAGATTTTGACCTGCTTCACGATCTTTAACATAAACTTCATAGCCACCTTGCTTAGACCAACCAGAACGAGCTACTAAAAATTTATTTCCTTTAAAAGAATAATAATCAAAACCAAAAAATTTTAGTTCTGTAATTTTTTTACCTAAAACTTTTTCCATTAGTTTAAATGATTTCGGGCCTTGAACAGCTAATATATTTACATCAGGTTCTGTTATTTCAACTTGAAGACCTAAACCACTTGCAATCCCTTTTGCATAAAGACCAATATCTGAATCAGCTAATGATAACCACCACGTCTCCTCACCTAGTTTCAAAGCGACAGGATCATTTAACACACCTCCTTTTTCATCAATAATAGGAACATAATAACATCTGCCAACCTTTGCTTTTGAAAGATTTCTGCAAGTCATTAATTGAACTAATTTTGAAGAATCTTGTCCTGTTATTTGAACTTGTCTCTCAGCTGCAACATCCCAAACTTGAACATGTTCTTTTAAATGAAAATATTCTTTTTCCAAACTTCCAAAAGATGCTGGTAAAAGCATATGATTATAAACAGTATAAGCAGTAACTCCCTGGTTTTCTATTCTGCTTGTGTAAGGAGTGCTTCTTAATCTTCTAGATTTTGCTATATAAAATTTTTTCATAATAATTATTTGTGATTTTTCTCAATAAATTTTTTAACAATCTCTCTCATTTCAAATGCTTTTTCAAACAAAATCATATGACCACATTCTTTTATTACACTTAATTCTGAATTTTTTATTTTTGCAGCCATCTTTTTTCCTTTTTCTAGAGGTACCATTTTATCTTTATCACCTAAAATACAAAGTGTTGGGCATTTTATTGTTTCTGCGGCCTTTGATCCATTTTTATAATTATTGCATGCTCTAAGATCTACAGCTAAACCTTCTTGAATTTGTCGAGGTGAGTTAATAATTTTTTGTACTGGATTGCCTCCAATAAATTTTTTTGCTCCTTCATATCCCCACTTCATCATAAGTTCTACAGATTTCATATCGCCTCCATCAGCATAATCGATAAGATCTTGATTCACTGGGAGTGAGTATGACCCGCCAACTAAAGTTAGGCTTTTAATTAATTTTGGAAAGCGAAATGCAAACTCTAATCCAACTAAACAACCTTGCGAGTGGCCGATAAATGAAATTTCTTTTACTTTTAAATCTTGTATTAATTTATTTATCCATTCGGCTATTTCTTCAATTGATTTAATTGCTGGGCCCTCAGAATTCCCATGTGCAGGTAGATCTAGTGCTAAAACACTGTAACCTTTTGAAGCAAAGAATTGTTCGTGTAAGGACCAAACTATATGAGTAAGACCACTACCATGCATCAAGATTATTACTGGTTTATTAGTGTCAAAATCTAATCCACCAGTTGATGCAAAAACATTTTTTTGATCTACTTCGAATTTCAGCTCAACTCCTCAGCTTTTTTTCTTAATTCGAATTTCTGTATTTTTCCTGTAGAAGTTTTAGGTAGATCACAAAAAACAACTTTCTTTGGAATTTTAAACCCTGCTAATGTTGCTCTACAAAATTTTATTATTTCTTCTTCTGTTGTTTTTTTTTCTGGAACCAATTCTATAAAAGCACAAGGTGTTTCACCCCATTTTTCATCAAATTTTGCTACAACAGCACAAAGTGAAACAGACGGATGTCTTGCGACTGTATTTTCTATTTCAATAGAAGAAATATTTTCTCCGCCTGAAATTATGATATCTTTAGATCTGTCTTTTATTTTAATATAACCGTCCGGATGAATAACTGCTAAATCACCAGAATGAAACCATCCACCTTGCATAGATTTTTCAGTAGCATCTTTATCCTTAAAATATCCTTTCATAACAACATTACCTCGTATCATTATTTCTCCCATTGTTTTTCCATCTCTAGGCACGGGTTTCATTGTTTCTGGATCCATCACATCCACTTCTTCTGTATTAGGGTATCTCACACCTTGACGAGCTTTAATTTCAGATTTCTGGTCTCTATCTAATGAATTCCATTCATTGTTCCATGAGCATTGTAAGATATGACCATAGGTTTCGGTTAAACCATAAACATGCATAACTTCAAAACCCAGGTTTTCCATTTTTTCAAAAATAATACTTGGAGGTGGCGCTCCCGCAGTTAAAACATAAACTTTGTGTTTTAATTTTTGTTGATTTTTTTTTGGTGCATTAGCTAACATATTTAATACAATGGGGGCTCCACCAAAATGGGTTACTTTATGTTGAATAATTAAGTTAAATATTTCTTTTACATAAATATTTCTTAAACAAATAACTTTGGCATGCAACATTGCAAGCGTCCAAGGGTAACACCAACCATTACAATGAAACATTGGGACAGTGTATAAAAAACTTAAATGTGTAGGCATATTCCATGCCACAACACTTCCTGTAGCCATTAGGTACGATCCTCGATGATGGTAAACTACCCCTTTTGGATTTCCTGTTGTGCCCGAAGTATAACTTAATGAAATTGCTTGCCATTCATCGGCGGGTCTCTTCCAAGCATAATTTGAATCTCCTTCTTTTAAAAATCTTTCATACTCAAACTCACCTATTTTTTCAGATTCTGTTAAGTTAGCTTGTTCATCATTAATATCAATAATTAAAATCTTTTTTCCTAATTCTTCTAATGATTTTTTTACTACTTTATGAAATTCACGATCTACAATAAGCGCTTTGGCTCCACCATGTTTTAAAATATATGTTATTGTTTTTGAATCTAATCTTGTATTGATTGCATTAAGTACAGCACCAGTCATTGGAACGGAATAATGAGCTTCAAATAATTCAGGCGTATTCGGCGCCATAATGGAGACTGTATCTCCTAATTTAATTCCATGTTTTTCTAATGCGCTAGCAAACTTGATGCAACGTTCATAAACCTGTTTCCAAGTATAAATCCTTTTTTTATAGAATACTGCTTCATAGTTTGGGTAAATGTCTTTTGTTCTTTCTAAAAAAGAAATAGGAGTTAACGGAACATAATTAGCATTATTTTTTCCTAAATTTTTATCATAATCATTCATAACAAATTAACTTATTTTAGATTCTTTTATAATTTCCGCAATTACTTCTTCTTTTTTATGTCCCATTAAATGGACACCATTCACACCTTTAATTTCCTTAAAAGCTTCAATTAGTTCAAGACAAATCTTTTTACTTTCATTTTTTGCATCTATTGCTTGTGCTAGTCTTTTGATTATATTATCTGGGACTTCTACGCCAAATAAGTTATCGTTCATCCATTTTGCATTTTTTGCTGATGCAAAAGGTCCAAGTCCAATTAAAAAATAAGTTTTTTCTAAAATTCCAGAATCTTCTAAAACTTTCATGTAATCTTTTAATTTAGCTATTTCAAAAACATACTGAGTTTGAAAAAAATTTACTCCAATATTTATTTTATTAGTAATCTTTTTAAGATCTGGAAGTCCTTTTGACGGAACCTCAGCACCACCAATAAATAGTTTTGGTGCAGGATCAATAATTCTGCCCGATGGAAACTTTTTTTCCGTTCTCATCATTTCAGCTGTAGCTACTAGTGCTAAACTAGTAATGTCATGAACGGGTTTAGTTTCTGGTTGATCCCCACCTTTAGGATCATCTCCAGATAAACATAAAACATTATGTACTCCCAAAGCAGAAGCTCCTACTAAATCTCCTTGCAATGCTATTCGATTACGATCTCGGACAGTTAATTGTAATATTGGATCAATGCCATTTTGAGCTAAAATAATACTGGCAGTTAAAGCAGACATATGAACCTTGGCTCCTGGACTATCTGTGACGTTAACAGCGTCAGCAACATCTTTTAATGGTTTTGTTTTTTCTAACAAAACTTCTTTATTAGAAGCGTCCGGAGGTGTTGTTTCCGCAGTAAACACAAAACCTCCCGAACTTAGTTTTTTATGTAATAAGCTTTGATATTCCATTTTAATTAAAATTAAATTTCATTATATTTTTACTACCCGAGATACCAGATTTATAATGAGTATCAATTCTAGGTAATATTCGATCAAAGAAAAACCTTGCTGTCTCTATTTTATCCATAAAAAACTTTTTATTATTTTTCATTTCTTTAAAGCTTATATCTAAAACTTTTAACCAAGAATACCCCACTGAAACTAAGCCTAAAACTCTCAAATAATCATTGCATGCGGCGCCAACATCATCTTTAGAATTTGTCATACTTTTTTCAATCCAAGCAGTAAAATCTATCAGTACCTCTAGGTGTTTATTTAATGTTTCAGCAAATAATTTTGTTTCTTCACTTTTTGTGCTTTCAACAATACCCCTTTTAATTAATTGTGTGTAATAACCAATAATGTTTCCATTTTTATTTATAAGTTTTCTAAAAACTAAATCAATTGCTTGAACAGAGTTTGTTCCTTCATATATTGGTGTTATTCTATTATCTCTATATAGCTGCTCTATACCTTGATCTTTTGTATAACCATATCCACCAAAAATTTGCATTGCATCGCTAGTAATTTCCATTCCCATATCCGTGAATAAAGATTTAACTACAGGCGTCATTAGAGAAACTAAATCTGCTGCTTGTTGTTTTATTTTACTATCACTATGATACAAACTAACTTCAGTTTGTTGAGCTAACCAGAAACTTAATGCTCTCTCTCCCTCGATCATTGATTTCATATTTAATAATGATCTTCTAATATCAGCATGATCAATAATTGCATCTGCTCCATTTGTTGATTGAGTATTATTTGATTTTCCTTGTTTTCTTTCCTTAGAATAATTTAAAGCATTTTGGTACGCAATTTCTGATATTCCTAAACCCTGGATTCCTACAACTATTCTTTCTAAATTCATCATAGTAAACATTGAGCTCAGTCCTTTGTTTTTAGGACCAATCATATATCCGACCGCTCCATCAAAATTTAAAACACACGTAGCGGACCCTTTTATCCCCATCTTACTTTCAATTGAACCTGTGGAAACGCCGTTTCTTTGGCCTAAAGAACCATCGTCTTCTATTTGAATTTTTGGTACTAAAAATAAACTAATTCCTTTTGTTCCTGCAGGAGCATCTAATGCTCTTGCAAGAACTAGATGGATAATATTTTCTGTAAGATCGTGATCACCGGAGGTTATAAATATTTTCTGTCCACTTAATTTAAAAGTTCCATCTGATTGTTCTATAGCTTTTGTTTTTAACAATCCTAAATCTGTACCACAAACTGGTTCGGTCAAACACATTGTTCCACTCCAAATTCCCTTAACCATATTAGGAAGAAACTTTTTCTTTATAGAATCTACGCCGTGGCGCAAGATACAATTATAAGCTCCAATGCTCAGTTCACTGTACAACTTAAAAGACAAACTAGCTGAAGATAGCATTTCATCAAAAAATGCACTTATTGTTTTTGGCATCCCTTGTCCTCCATACTCTGGATCACATGATAGTGATGTCCAGCCATCTTCAATAAATTTTTTATATGTCTCTTTATAACCTGGAGGAGTCCTAACTGCTCCGTTTTCAAATTTAGCAGGATTTTCGTCTCCAATCTTTGCTAGGGGCAATATAAGGTTTTCGGTCATTTTTGCCGCTTGTTCTAAAATATCTTTTGCAAGATCGGGGCCGACTTCCTTATATTTTTCAAGCTCATTATAATGTTTGTTGTTTCTTAATTTTTCAAAAAGGAACATCATATCATTTATGGGAGCATTATAAGTTGCCATTAGTTTACTAAAGGTTTTCCTGTTGAAAGAGTATGTTTAATTCTAGCTTGAGTTTTTTCCATTTGGATGAGCTGAATAAATACCTCTAACTCTAACGCATACATATCATCCTCAGATAATTCTTTATCAATAGTTGTGTTGCCTCCACTTAATACGAAAGCTAATTTTTTTCCTACTTCCATTCCATGCTCCATAATTTTCTTTTCTTTAAAAAGATTTTCAAGAGTTTGAAGCATTTTATCCATTACTTGGTTTCCTGATAGCTTAAAAGTTGGTTGTTGTGGCGGTTTATATCCATTTTTTTTCTCATTAATCAAGTTTTCAGCAACAGAAAGCAGTTTATTTCTATTCATAATACTTTTGTCTTTTTCTAATAAGAACTTTAACGGCATAGCTTCTACAGGTGAGCTAGCTGTTTTTCCATATCCAATAATATCAAATACTTTTTGTGGCGCAAAATCTGGGTCCTCTTTAGCTTTTTCATCTTGCATCCATCTCCATAACATTTGTTTAGTTCCGCCTCCTGCGGGTATTAAACCTACAATTGTTTCTACTAACCCTGTGACTATATTAGTATGGGCAACTACATAATCACTTTGAACCAATATTTCAAAACCACCACCTAAGGCTAAACCTGATGGAGCGGCAATAACTAAATTATTAGAATATTTTAGTTTCTTACAGGTTGTTTGAAAGTGATAAATAAATTTTTCAATTGCTTTCCAGTTTTTTTCTTTAACAAATTCCATAACATAATTTAAATTTACTCCAGCTGAGAATTGCATGCCTTCATTTATAATTATTAAATTTTTATCTGATGCTTTTTTTAATGCGTTCATTGAATCATAATCTAAAGTGTTGGCTTTAGTGTTAAACTCTACAATTTTGTAATCTTTATATTCGTATGTGAAAGCTGAATTATTTTCTTTTTGGATTTTTGCTAATTGCTTTACTTTTCCTAAAGTTTCTAAATTGGTATAGATTTGTCTTTTACCATAAAATTTATCAACTTTTTTTTCATAAATTTTATTTATAAATTCATTTATTTTAATTTTATTATCTTTTTCTACAAAATA
>CAJQSJ010000002.1 GCA_905612535.1 uncultured Pelagibacteraceae bacterium
TCTTTCGAAGACTCCCAACCCATTAATGGATTAATACTATTGTTCAAAGTTTCAAACTCCAATAACCATTTTTTAGTGTTTGCTTTCCCAGATTGCATAGCATTTTTTGTAGGTTTATAAATTTTAGCTTTTTTCATAATAAATAGATGGCGGTCCCAAGGGGAATCGAACCCCTCTTTCGAGGATGAAAACCACGTGTCCTAACCGATAGACGATGGGACCATCACAATCTAGGTTGTGTTTATTATATATTTGCTAGCGTTTCAATGATCAATAGTAACATTTTTTATCAAAATAACTTATATCATAGTATAAATATATGAAAAATATTCCAATGAAAGACTTGCAAAAAAAAATTGAAGATCTTATTTTGCTCTACAAAGAAAAAAAATATTCAGAAGTTGAGAAGATTACAAAAAGTCTTCTAAAAAAAAATCCCAAAATAGCTATACTTTATAATATTAAAGGATTGACGTTATCTGACCAAGGAAAATTTAATGAGGCGATAGACACATATAAAGAAGGTTTAAAAATTGATCCTAATTTCACTACTTTTTACAATAATTTAGGTAATGCGTACAAATTGCAAAATAATCTATCTGAGGCAGAAAAATTCTATAGAGAATGCATAAAGAAAGACGGTAAAATATTTGAAGCATATAATAATTTAGGCAATTTATTACGCAAGCAAAGTAAATACGAAGAATCAATAATCAATTATAAAAAATCTATAGAATTAAATGATAATTTTTTCTTTGCGCATTATAATTTGGGCACTTCGTATATAACCCTAGGAAAATTTCAAGAAGCTCAAATTTCGCTTGAAAAAACTATTAAACTCAATCCTTATTTTGCTAAATCTCATAGAGCATTAAGTCGGATAAAAAAATATAACAAAAATGACAAGCACTTAATACAAATGAAATATATATTTCAAAGCAAAAAAATTACAGAAGAGCAAAAAATAGATTTGTCCTTTGCTTTAGGAAAAGCGCATGAGGATACAAAAGATTACGTAAGTTCTTTTTTTTATTATAGAAAAGGTAATGAACTCCATAGAAAAACAATCAAATACGCAACAACAGAAATATCAAATGATTTTCATAATATTAAAAATAAATATAATAAAGAAGTATTTAAAAAATTTGAAGGGTCTGGTTCAAGTGATGCAAGTCCAATATTTATAGTTGGCATGCCTAGATCAGGAACAACATTAGTTGAACAAATTATATCTTCGCATCATTCTGTATTTGGTGCTGATGAACTAAATTTTATACCTGAATTAGAAAAAAAAAGTAATGATTTAAAAAACTTTACTCATGAGAATTTTAAAGAGATAGGTAAAGAGTATGTAAAAAAAATAAAAATTATATCTAATAATTCACAAACAATTACAGATAAGCTGCCACTAAATTTTATGTGGATCGGGTTTATCAAATTAATTCTTCCTAACTCAACAATAATACATGTAAAAAGAAATTCGTTTGATAATTGTTTTTCAATATATAAAAATCATTTTGCATCAAATGTTAACTTTGCATATGATTTAAATGAAATTAAAAGTTATTATAATCTTTATCAAAATCTAATGGTGTATTGGCAAAACTTACTTCCTAACAAAATTATTGAAGTTACTTATGAAGATTTAGTTAACAACCCTGAACAAAATATAATTACTTTGATTAAAAATTGTAATTTAAACTGGGACGATGAATGCCTCAAATATTACCAAAACAAGAGACCAATAAAAACAGCTAGTGACGCTCAAGCAAGAAAAAATATATACAAGTCGTCTATAGGCTCATGGAAAAATTACAAATTAGAACTAGAATATTTTTTTAAGGATTTAGAAAATTAGAGATTTTAAATAACATTTATATATTTATTGTAAAACTTATCGAAAGTTTTATTTTCTATATTTTTTCTTATTTCAAACATCAATTCTTGATAAAAATTTATGTTATGTATTGTTAAGAGCATTGAAGCTAGTATTTCATTGGTATTAATTAAATGGTTAAGGTAGCTCTTAGAATATCTGTTTAGATTTTTTACCTTTGTATTAACATCTATAGGAGTATCATCATATTTATACTTTGCATTCTTTAAGTTTAACTTTCCATTCCAAGTAAACACTAAACCAGTTCTTCCTGATCTTGTTGGCATAACACAATCGAACATATCTATTCCTCTTTTTACTGCGCCTAGTATATCTGAAGGAGTTCCTACGCCCATTAAATAACGCGGTTTATTCTTTGGCAATTTATTAGCAATATTGTCTAAAACAATAAACATTTGATTTTGTGTTTCTCCAACAGCTAGTCCACCAACTGCATACCCATCAAAACTAATTTTTTCTAGTTTTTCTAAGCATTCTAATCTAAGATCATCATAAATTCCTCCCTGTACTATTCCAAAAAGAGCTTTTTTAGGATTGTCGCCAAATTCATCTTTTGATCTTTTTGCCCAATCTATTGATAGGTTTAAAGATTCGCTTATTGATTTTTTATTTGTAGTTAATTGAGGACATTCATCTAAAACCATCACAATATCTGAATTAATTTTTTTTTGTATTTTAATACTCTCTTCGGGACTTAGAACAAATTTTTTACCATCAACATGGGAATTAAATGTTGCTCCTTTTTTTTTGTCTATTTTTACTAGTTTAGACAAAGACATAATTTGGAACCCACCAGAATCTGTTAAAATTGGTAAATTGCAATTCATGAATTCGTGTAATCCGCCCACTCTACTGATTCTTTCAACCCCAGGTCTAATCATAAGATGATATGTATTAGATAAAATAATTTGCGTTCCTGTGGCAGTTAAATCTTCGCTAAAAACAGATTTTACAGTACCTTGAGTTCCCACTGGCATAAATGTGGGAGTATCTATAATACCTCTATGTGTATTTATTTGTCCAAGACGTGCCAAATTATCTTCTTTTAATAAATTAAAAGAAAATTTTTCGTCTAACATTAGAATTTAGATGATAAACTTATAATTTTGTCTGGATCAGTAACTGCACCGCTTGATCCCTCACCTTTTTTAATTAAGTCAACAAATTCCATTCCACTCACAACTTTACCAAATATAGTATATTGCCTGTCTAAAAATGAAGATTGCTTAAAGCATATAAAAAATTGGCTATTTGCACTATCAGGATCGCTAGAACGTGCCATAGAAAGAGTGCCACGTTCATGTGGTAAATCGCTGAATTCAGCTTTTAGATCCGGATAAGAAGATCCTCCTGTACCCGCTTTCCCTAAATCAAAACTTTCAGAATTTGAGTTTCCAAACTGAATATCTCCTGTCTGAGCCATGAAATCAACTATAACACGATGAAAAACAACCCCATCATATTTTTTTTCTTCTACTAGTTTTTTAAATCTTTTAACATGATTTGGGGCAATTTTTTCAAATAATTCAATAACCACATCTCCATTTTTAAGTTTTAATATCATTATATTTTCCTTTGCTTGTGTTTGATTAATAAATAATGAAAAAAGTAAAATAAAAAAAAATTTTCTAATCATAATTTTCCTTTAATCATTTTAGTGGTACTTTTAGTAACAAAATTATTTATTTTACCATTTAATCTTGCTATTTCTTTAACAAATTTAGATGAAATAACTTGCTTTTCTGCATCAGACATTAAAAAAACTGTTTCAATTTTATTATCAAGTTTTCTATTCATTCCCGCTAATTGAAACTCATATTCAAAATCAGACACAGCTCTCAATCCTCTAAATATAATATGTGCATTATATTTTTTGCATAAAGAAGTTGTTAAAATATTGAATGGTATAACTTTAATATTTTTTTTTTTGAAGTTTAGATCTTTGAATAACGAATTTTTTATTATTGAAACCCTTTCTTCAGAATTAAACATATAATCCTTTGAATAATCATTTGATACGGCTACAATTAATTGGTTCACAACTTTTAATGCTTTTTTAATAATATCAACGTGACCATATGTTATGGGGTCAAATGTTCCTGGATAAATTCCAATCTTAGTCATCGGTATATTAGTTAAAATTATCTTCTATTTTAATAGCTGATACAACTTTTTCTTCTCCTGAAAGTTTAAAAATTCTTACACCTTGTGTATTTCTGCCTCCACTTCTTATTTCTTTAACTGCGCATCTTATTACTCTACCTTTGTCAGTAGACAGAATGATTTCGTCCATTACTTGTACTGGGAATGATGCAGCTACATTACCATTTCTGCTTGAAGTAACTATACCTATAATTCCTTTTCCGCCTCTATTTGTAACTCTATATTCATTAAAAGATGTTCTTTTTCCAAATCCATTTTCTGTAATTGATAAAACAAAGTTTTGTGTTGTGGTATCGATTGAAGCATTTCCATTTTTATTAACTATTTTAGATAAAGATCTATCTATAACCGAAAGAGATATAATCTTATCTTTTTCTCCAAGTTCGATTCCTTTGATTCCTTTAGACGATCTTCCTTTAAAAATACGTAGTTTTTTAGACATAAATCTTATGCATTTACCAAGTAGAGTACTTAACATTATATCTTGATCTTCTGAGCAAATCTTTACACCAATAATTCTATCATCTTCATCAAGTTTCATAGCTATTTTACCACTAGATTGGATGTTAGCAAAATCTTCTAAACTATTCTTTCTAATTTTTCCTTTGGACGTGACAAAAACAACATATAATTTTCTCCACTCGTTTTCATTATCAGGCAATGGCATAATAGAACTAATTGATTGATGGTTTTTCAACGGAAGTAGGTTAAACAATGTTTTACCTTTTGAATTAGAAGTTCCTTGAGGAATTTTCCAGGCTTTCAATTTATAAACTAAACCTTGTGTTGAAAAAAAGAGAACTGGTGTATGAGAATTAGCTGTAAAAATTTGAACCACATAGTCTTCATCTCGAGTTTTTATGCCAGCTTTGCCCTTACCTCCTCTTTTTTGAACTTTTACAGAAGATAAAGAGCCTCTTTTAATGTAACCTTTGTGAGTAATAGTAATAACGACAGATTCTTTTTGAATAGTCTCTTCTATGTTGTAGTTTAAAACAACATCAATTATTTTAGTTCTTCTATCTACAGAAAATTTATCTTTAATATTTTTTAATTCATCTATGATTGAATTTAATAATTCTTTTTTAGATTTAAGTATTTTTTCATAACCTTCAATCAATACAGCAAGTTTTTTAATTTCAGTTTCTATTTCATTAATTCCAAAAGCTGTCAATTTTTGTAATCTAAGCTCCAAAATTGCAAGCACTTGATTTTCTGAGAGTTTATAACTTGTTCCACCTTTTTCTGATTTAATTAATTTAATTAGTCTAATAGTTTTATTAATCTTCCATTTTTTGTCCAATAAAGATCTCTTTGCAGAGTCAACATTTTCTGCATTTCTGATTATTTTAATAATTGTATCAATATTCTCTACCGAAACAGAAATACCCAAAAGTATATGAGCTCTTTCAAGAGCTTTTTTTAATTCAAACTTTATTTTTTTAGTTAAAGTTTCTTCTCGAAAACTTACAAATTCGGATATAAACTCCTTTAAGTTTAATATCTTTGGTTTACCTTTTACAATTGCTAATGTGTTAAAACCAAAAGACGATTCTATAGAAGTAAGTTTATACAATTGTCTTTTTATTGTTTCCGATTCAATGTTTTTTTTTAAGTCTATGACAACCCTAACACCTTTGTGGTTGGACTCATCTCTTATGTCGCTTATACCTTCAATTTTTTTATCTCTAGCTAACTCTGCTATTCTTTCGTTTAAAACAGATTTATTTACTTGATAAGGAATCGATTTTATTACTAAGCGTTCTCTGCCATTTTTAAGCGTTTCTTCTTCGATTTCACCTCTTATTTTAATTGAACCTCTTCCTTTGCTATAACCTTGTTTTAAATTATCTTGCCCTATAATAATTCCACCTGTTGGAAAATCTGGTCCTGGAATTTTTTTCATTAGCTGTGGAATTGTTATGTCTTTATTTTCAATATAAGCAATAGTTCCATCTATAATTTCACCTAGGTTGTGAGGTGGTATACTTGTTGCCATACCAACAGCAATGCCACCTGCTCCATTGACTAATAAGTTTGGAAATTGAGAAGGAAGAACAGTTGGTTCTTTTTCGGTTTCATCATAATTGCTTCTGTAATCAACGGTATTTTTTTCAATATCATCAATTAAATATTGTGAAACTTTTGCAAGTTTCGTTTCCGTATATCTCATAGCTGCTGGCGGATCACCATCTATAGATCCAAAATTACCTTGTCCATCGACCAAAGGTAAACTCATAGAAAAACTTTGCGTTAATCTAACTAAGGCATCATAAACTGATTGATCACCATGGGGATGGTATTTACCTATCACATCACCAACAACTCTTGCAGATTTTCTAAATTGTCTAGACCAATCAAAACCACCTTTATACATCGCAAAAATTATTCTTCTATGAACTGGCTTAAGACCATCTCTTACATCAGGCAAAGCTCTACTAACTATAACGCTCATTGCATAAGATAAATAAGATGAGCTCATTTCATCGTACACAAAAATTGGTTTATAATTATTATTTACTAAACTTGTAGAATTTTTTTCCATTGAAATTAAAAAGGAATTTCGTCGTCTAAATCATTTACTGAAACGTTTTCTTCGCTAGGCAAAGAACTCTTTTCGGGCTTATTATTTTGTATTTCTGGAGACGCATTGTTTTTGCTACTAAGGATTTTAAATGATGAGTTAAAACCTTGTAAAACAATTTCTGTAGAATACTTATCAGTTCCTGATTTTTCGTCTTTCCATTTTCGTGTTGTTAACTCACCTTCTATATAAACTTGAGCGCCTTTTTTAACATACTGTTGAACGACATTAACTAAACCTTCATTAAAAATTACTATTCTATGCCATTCTGTTTTTTCTTTTTTTTCACCTGTATTTTTATCTTTCCAGGTATTACTTGTTGCTAGACTTAGTCTGGCTACACTTTTACCGTTAACCATTTGCTTTATTTCTGGATCTGCACCCAGTCGACCTATTAAAAGAACTTTATTAAGACTTCCCGCCATATTTTTATTGATTCGCTAATTGATTAATTGTTAATATATGCAAATATAACACATTTCTATCTTTTTATTAATAGTTTACATTTGTATATTAGTAAATATGCTTAAAAAAATCGTTATAAAAGGGGCAAAAGAACACAACTTAAAAAATATTTCTTTAGAACTACCAAAAGACAAGTTTATAGTCATTACAGGTCTTTCTGGATCGGGGAAATCATCTTTAGCTTTTGATACAATTTATGCCGAAGGTAAAAGAAGATACGTTGAAAGCTTATCTGCTTACGCTAGACAGTTTTTAGATAAAATGAAAAAACCTAATGTTGATTTAATAGAAGGCTTAAGTCCCGCTATTGCTATTGAGCAAAAAAACACATCAAAAAATCCAAGATCAACAGTTGCTACTGTAACTGAAATTTATGATTACATGAGAGTTTTATACGCTAGAGCTGGAACACCTTACTCACCATTCACGGGTAAGCCAATTAAATCTCAAAGTGTAACTGAGATAGTAGATAAAATTAAAATATTACCCAGAAAAAATACAATATATTTGTTGGCACCAATAGTAAGAGGAAGAAAAGGTGAATATAAAAAAGAAATTGCAAGCTATAAAAGAAGAGGATTTCAAAGAATAAAAGTTGATGGTGTATATTATAAAATAGATGATTTTCCGGATCTAAATAAAAAAGTTAAACATGAAATTTCAATTGTAGTAGATAGAATAATCATAAATAATGATCTTGGAAACAGACTCGCTGAGGGTGTTGAAACCGCATTAAGCTTATCAGATGGTTTAGTATTTGTTGAATACGAAAATGAAACACTCCCAAAAAAGTTTAGAAAGGTTGAAAAAATTATTTTTTCATCAAAATTCGCTTGTCCAGAAAGTGGTTTTACAATTCAAGAAATAGAACCAAGATTATTTTCTTTTAATAGTCCATATGGCGCCTGTGAAGAATGTGAAGGTATAGGAGTAAATCTTAATATTGATCCTAAATTAGTTGTTCCAGATAGTAAAAAAAGCTTAGCTGATGGAGCTATAGAACCCTGGGCAAAATCAAAGTTTTTGTATTATGCTCAAACGCTGTCATCATTATCTAAACACTATAAATTTTCACTCGATGAGCCCTGGAAAAAAATTAAAAAAGAAGTAAAAGATGTAATTCTTTATGGTTCGAATGATGATGAAATTAAATTTTTTTATGATGATGGTCATGAAAAATATTCTACCAAAAAAACATTTGAAGGAGTTGTCAATAACTTAGAGAGAAGATTTTTAGAAACTGGAAGCGAATGGAAAAGAGAAGAAATTTCTCAGTATCAAAGTGAGTCAAGTTGCGAAAAATGTAATGGTTTGAGACTTAAAGATGAAGCTTTATGTGTTAAATTAGACGATCATAATATAAGCGAAGTTACAATTAAATCGATTTCAGAAGCAAAAAAGTGGTTTAATAACTTAAACAATAAACTTAATGAAAAAGAGAAGAAAATTGCACAACATATATTAAAAGAAATAAACGAAAGATTAGATTTTTTATTAAATGTTGGATTGGATTATTTAACTTTATCTAGAGAGTCAGGAACTTTGTCTGGTGGAGAGTCTCAAAGAATTAGATTAGCTTCACAAATTGGATCTGGACTCACAGGAGTACTTTACGTACTAGACGAACCATCAATTGGATTACATCAAAAAGATAATATTAAACTTATTAAAGCACTTAAAAGACTTCGGGATCTTGGAAATACCGTAATAGTAGTCGAACACGATACCGAGACAATGGAAAACGCTGACCATATTATTGACTTAGGACCTGAAGCTGGTGTTAATGGAGGTGAAGTTGTAGCTCAAGGAACGTTAACAGATATTATAAAAAATAGTAATAGCATAACTGGCAATTACTTATCAGGAAAGAAAAGCATTTTAATACCAAGTAAAAGAAGATCTGCAAAAAATGGAAGATTTTTAGAGATCATTGGAGCATCAGGAAATAATTTAAAAAATGTAAATTTAAAAGTTCCACTTGGAACTTTTACTTGTGTTACGGGGGTATCGGGTAGTGGGAAGTCAACTTTAATATTACATACTTTATATAATGCATTAAATTTGATGCTAAATAATAACGCATCTAGAAAACTACCAAAAGAATTTAAAAATTATAAAGGAGTTGAACAAATAGATAAAATTATTGACATAGATCAATCCCCTATCGGCAGAACACCTAGATCAAATCCAGCAACTTATACAGGTGCATTTGGTCCAATAAGAGATTGGTTTGCGAACTTACCTGAGTCAAAAACTAGAGGTTATAAAGTAGGCAGGTTTTCTTTTAATGTGAAAGGTGGAAGATGTGAATCATGCGAAGGTGACGGTGTAATAACATATGAAATGCATTTTTTACCAGATGTATATATAGCATGCGACGTGTGTAAGGGAAGTAGATACAATCGCGAAACTTTAGAAATTAAATTTAAAGAAAAAAATATTGCTGAAGTTTTAGATATGACAGTTGATGAAGGTTGCGAATACTTTGTAAATATATCAACAGTAAGAACTAAACTTTTAACCTTAAAAAAAGTTGGACTTGGTTACATAAAAATAGGTCAACAAGCCACAACATTATCGGGAGGTGAAGCTCAAAGAATAAAATTAGCTAAAGAACTATCAAAAAGATCAACAGGCAGAACTTTATACATATTAGATGAGCCTACTACAGGCTTACACTCTCATGATATAAAGAAATTATTGGAAATTTTGCAAACTTTTGTCACGCTAGGAAATACAGTTGTTGTAATAGAGCACAACCTAGATGTCATTAAAACTGCCGATTGGATTGTAGACATGGGTCCTGATGGTGGCATAAATGGTGGAAAAATAATAGCTGAAGGAACGCCTGAAAATGTCAGCGAAACTATAGGTAGTTATACAGGAAATTTTTTAAAAAAAATTATTAACCTTAAAATGAAAAAAACAGCTTAGTTATTAATTAAAAAGTGGTATAAGGAAACATGGTTTCAATATTAAAATCTTTAGGTAAAACAGTTCATCTGTCATTTGTTCTAACGTTATTATTGTTTATTGGACTTTTTTACTTAGGTGGAAACTGGGCTTTTGATCAGCTTTTTTGGAGTTGGTTTTTTAGATATCTGCATGTTCTAAATGGAATTATGTGGATTGGTCTTCTATGGTATCTAAATTTTGTACAAATACCAAGTATGCCAAAAATACCTGATGAACAAAAACCTGCAATTGGTAAAGTAATTGCTCCAGCAGTACTTTTTTGGTTTAGATGGGCGGCACTTGGAACAATAATTACGGGTTTAATCGTTGCAATTTTGAATGGATATGCGCACGAAGCAATGACATTAGGCATTGGCAATGGAGGTGGAAAAAATACCGCTATAGGAATAGGAATGTGGTTAGGAATAATAATGGCATACAATGTTTGGTTTATTATTTGGCCTAATCAGAAAAAAGCTCTTGGTATAGTAGAATCTGATCCCGAACAAAAAGCTAAGTCTGCAAAAATTGCCATGTTGACGTCTAGAGTAAATACGTTGCTATCATTCCCAATGTTGCTCTCAATGGTAATGGCACAAAATTTATATTAATTATTTTCCACATCTTCTTTCAAGATTGTTTTTTGAGAAACTTTTGTATAGTTTAATATTGGCGTTGCAATGAATATAGATGAATAAGTTCCAACAAAAACACCCAATATCATAGCAAAAGAAAATCCTTTTAAAATAGCGCCTCCAAAAAAATAAATTGCAGATAAAGCCAACAAGGTAGTTACGGAAGTTATTAAGGTTCTTGAAAGAGTTTCATTGGTTGAAATATTAGATATTTCAATAATAGAAATTTTAGAATATTTTTTTAAGTTTTCTCTAATGCGGTCAAAAATTACTACTGTATCATTCATAGAATAACCAACAATAGTCAAAACAGCTGCTACGATTGATAAATTTATTTCGTAGGATAAAAGAGAAAATATTCCGAGAGTTATTATTACATCGTGTATAATTGCAATGATGGCACCTAAACTAAACTGCCATTCAAATCTTATCCATATATAAAATAACATAGCTGCTAAAGATAAACTAATAGCAAGCAAACCATCTTTCAATAATTCATTGCTTACTTTTGGACCAACATTTTCAACTCTTCTAAAATTAACTTCTGATGCTATTATTAAAGATAGCTTTTGATTAATTTTTTGTATGAAGTCATCCTTCGTATTAATTGTTTCAATTTTAACTAAATAATCATTTTTTTTCCCAAATTTTTTAACTGTAACATCTCCTAAATTCATATTAATAAATGCACTTCTTAAATCTGATATTTTTACGCTCTCATTAGTTCTTATTTCTATTAAAGTTCCTCCTTTAAAATCAACACCATAATTTAAGCCTTTAAATAAAAGAATTAAAATTGAAAAAATTATCAACAAAAAAGAAAAGATATTTAATTTCTTATAAAAATTTGAAAATTGAATTAACTTTTTAGAATCTGACATTAAAAAACTACCTGTTTATTTTTATTTTTCAGCACATAAACAGAAGACAAATGTCTTGCTAGTAAATATGCACTAAATAATGTTGTTAAAATTCCAAGACCTAAAGTAACAGCAAAACCTTTTACAGGACCCGATCCGAGAAAAAAAAGTATAATAGCTGAAATTAATGTTGTTATATTTGCGTCTAAAACTGCGGTTTGAGCTTTTTTATATCCTATGTCAAAAGCATGTATTAATGATTTTTCTGTTTTGCTTTCTTCTTTTATTCTTTCAAAAATCAAAACATTTGCATCCACCGCCATGCCAACTGTTAAAATTATGCCAGCAATGCCTGGTAACGTTAGTGTTGCCTCAAGAATAGTTAATAAACCCATCAGTAAAATTAGGTTAGCGACCAAAGCTATGTTTGCGATGATTCCCATAAAACGATACTTGATAAACATGTAGGCAATTACTAGCAGAAATCCAATCAGTAGAGATAACGACCCTGACTTAATTGAATCTTCACCCAAATCAGGTCCAACAGTTCTTTCTTCCAATATCGTAAGTGGTGCTGGTAATGCCCCTGAACGTAGGAGCAAAGCTAAATCTGCGGCAGATTGAAAAGTGAAATTTCCAGTTATTTGTCCGCTTCCACCAATTATAGATTCTGAAATTTGAGGAGAACTTATAATTTTATTATCTAAAACTATAGCTAATCTTTTTCCAATATTATTTGTTGTAATACGAGCAAATTTTTTAGCTCCAGATCTATCCAGCGTAAAACTTACTACTACTTGACCTGTTATATTATCAATAGAGGCTCTAGCGTTTACTAAGTTCTCACCACTTAAAAGAACTCTTTTGTTAATTTTAATTTTATCTTCAGTGCTATCTACTTGTAAAAGTTCTGAACCAAAATCATCTTCAACGTTAGATACCAATCTGAAAGATAGACTTGCAGTCTGGCCTAACAATTTTTTAATTCTATTTGGATCATCTAAACCCGGTAGTTCAATTAAAATTCTATCGTTACCTCTTTTAATAATAGTTGGATCTTTTGTGCCAATTTCGTCAATTCTTTTTCTTACAATTTCTAATGATTGATCTAATGATAAATTTTTAATTTCAATAATGCCAAATTTTGAATACGTAATAGTAATAGTATTATCTTTAGTAAAATAATCTAATTCATAAGATTTATAATTATCATAATAGGAATTAATTATATTTTTTTTGTTTAAAAAATATTCATCAAAGCGCTGAATTTCATTTTGCGAAATTTCAAAAATTATACTTTTATTTTGTATGTGCAGATTATAATATTTAATTTTTTCTTTTTTAAGGTCTTTTCGTAAAGTGATAAGCTTGTTTTGTAGTTTTTGTCTAACTATCGGATTCGTGTCTACTTCTAAAAGCAAATATGAACCACCTTTAAGATCTAGACCTAGGTTAATTTTCTGTGAGAAAGGAATTTTGTTATTAAAACTATTAAAATTTAATAATGAAAAAAATAAAAGAATTATTAAAATAGAATATATAATAAAAACTTTTAGTTTCGAAAAATAGAGCACGAAGTATAATTAATTTTTTGTGTCGTTTTTAATTAGAACACTTTGTATTGTGGACTGAACAATTTCAACCGTAGCATTATCTGAAATTATAATTTCAATTCTATCATTTCCTAATAATCTTTCAACTTTACCAACAATTCCTCCACCAGTAACTATGTTATCGCCACGTTTTAAGGCCATAACCATAGACTTGTGGTCCTTAACTTTTTTTTGCTGAGGTCTAATCAAAAAGAAATAAAAAATTACAAAAATTAATATTAATGGGATAAATTGTGAAATACCAGATCCAGACATATATACTCCTAAATTGTATTAATAATTATACTAAATAAAAAAAATAAACAATAAAAATTATTTTATAACTTTGGCGCCGTTCATATAAGGAATAAGAACCTCTGGAACTAATATGGAGGCATCTTTTTGTTGGTAATTTTCCATAATAGCAATTAAAGTTCTACCAACAGCCAGTCCTGAGCCATTTAATGTAGCTAAAAAATTAGTTTCATTTTTTTCATTTTTATACTTTGCGTTCATTCGTCTTGCTTGAAATTGCCCACATGAAGAACAACTAGAAATTTCTCTATATTTTTTTTCTGATGGAATCCAAACCTCAAGATCATATGTTTTTTCTGAACTGAAGCCCATCTCTCCCGTAGAAAGCAAAACCACTCTATATGGAAGTTTTAAAAGTTTTAAAATTTCCTGGGCACAATTACTCATACGCTCAAGTTCTTCTATAGCATTAACGTGTTCGACAATACTAACTAGTTCAACTTTATAAAATTGGTGCTGTCTAATCATTCCTTTAGTGTCTTTGCCGTAACTACCCGCCTCTTTTCTAAAGCAAGCAGTAGATGCAACGAATCTTAATGGTAAATCTTCTTTTTTTACAAAAGTTTCTCTAACCATATTTGTTAATATTACTTCAGCAGTTGGTATTAAAAATTTTCTGTCAATACTATCATCAAATTTTATTTCAAACTGATCGTTCTCAAACTTTGGTAATTGTCCAGTACCATACATTGTTTTTTCATTTACAATTAATGGTGGAGATATTTCTTTATAATCAAATTGTTGAGTGTGAATATCTAACATAAAATTTGATATTCCTCTTTCAAGCAATGCAAGTTTTCCTTTTAAAAAAACAAATCTAGTGCCAGATGTTTTAGTAGCGGTGTCAAAATCCATTAGATCAAGATGTTTACCAATTTCAAAATGTGATTTTGGAATAAAATCAAACTTAGAAAAATTATCAGATTTCTTAATTTCTGTATTTGATTTTTCATCAGATCCAATTGGAACATCATCTAATGGGCAATTTGGTAGAGCACTAAGCATTTTTTTAATTTCATTACTAACTAAAAGGTGTTCTTTATTTGTATTTAAGATTTCACTAGTAATAATTTTAGATTTCTCAAATAATTGATTATCCTTTTTTTGCGAAACAACTTTTTTTTCATGTTCTAATTTTTCTTTTTTCTGGATTAGATTTCGATTTTTTTCATCTAAGTCTAATAAAACTTTTAAATTTACATTAATGTTTTTATCAGTAAATTTTTTTTTATAAAATTCGAAATTTTTTCTTATGTCTTTAATATTATGCATTGATTTTTTTCTTTTCAATAATTTTTACTGATAATATAGATAATTCATAAAGAATTAACAAAGGTATTCCTAAACCAATTTGTGTTATTGGATCAGGTGGTGTCAGAATTGCGGCTACAGCAAAAATAATCACAATAACATACTTCCTTCTTTTTTTTAAATAATCTGATGTGACAAACCCTATGCGTGCTAAAAGACTTAATACTACTGGCAACTGAAAGCTTATTCCAAAAGCAAAGATGAGTCGCATAATCAAAGAAAGATATTCATTAACTTTTGCTTCTAGTTGAATAGGCAAAGAATTCATCCCTGCCGTAGTTTCAAATGAAAGGAAAAATTTTATAGCAAGAGGCATGATTAAATAGTAAACAAGCATACCGCCAAGTAAAAATAATACAGGTGTGAGAATTAAGTAAGGTAATAATGCTTTTTTTTCGTTCTTATATAACGCGGGAGCAATAAATTTATAAATTTGAGTTAATAATATTGGGCTTGAAATGAAAATTGCAGCAAAAAAGGCAACTTTCAAATATGTTATAAAAGTTTCATGTAAAGCTGTAAAAATAAGTCTTCTATTCTCAAGATCATTTTTTACAGCATTAGCATAAGGTTCTACTAAAAAATTGTAAATGTTTTCAGAAAAATAATAGGATAATAAAAAAAAGATAAATAAATAAATAAAGGATTTTATTAGTCTTGATCTAAGTTCAGTTAAATGACCTACAAAAGTATTTTGATCAGTTTTATCATCACTCATCAGTTCGATCTTTTATATTTACATCATCAGTAAAATTATTTTTAATTGAAATTTCTTCATCTACAGAATTTTTAATATCTGTCATTTCATTTTGTATATTATTAAAATATTTTTTAATTAAGTTCACCCAATTTCCTATTTTTCTCAAAACTATCGGAATATCTTTTGGGCCAATTATTACAATTGCTAATATTATTACTACTAGTATTTCAAACCATCCTATTTGTGGCATCAAAATTATTTATTTTCGGAATTATTATCTTTATCAGGTGTGGTTTCTGAAGAATTTTTTTGATCAGTAGTATCTGCCATACCTTTTTTGAAGCTTTTAATACCTTTTGCTACGTCTCCCATTAGGTCAGATATTTTGCCTCTCCCAAATAGAAGAACAACTAAAACAACAACTATTGCAATTTGCCAAAAACCTATACTCATAATTTATTTATATACAATTTTCCTGATTATTAAAAGCATCTTTTATTCATCTTCTTTGTTTAATGATCTATTTAACATATCGTCTATATTTGAATATATATTCTCTTTTTTTTCTGACTCTTGCTCTTGATAAAATTTACCAGTTCCAAAAATTGATGAATCGACACTAGAGCTATCTATTAAGCCTGCTGATTGAAGTTCTTCAATATTAGGAAGATCGGTTAACTTTTTTATATTAAAATGACTCAAAAAATCATCTGTTGTTTCATACTGCAGTGGTTTTCCAGGGACGTTTTTTCTTCCAGAGGGCCTTACCCAATTAAGTTTTAGTAAAATTTCTAAAGTTCCAGTAGCAAATGAGACACCACGTATTTCTTCAATTTCAGACCTTGTAACAGGTTGGTGATAAACTATAATGGATAAAGTTTCTATAGTCGCCTTAGAAAGTTTTTTTTGTGTGCTTGTTTGAAGTTGCATAAATTTTGTTAGTTTTGACGAAGTTCTGAATGACCATTTATTAGAAATACAAACTAAATTTATGCCTCTTTCATTATAGTGATGCTGTAAAGATTCTAGTATTTTTCTTAAATTAGACTTTGATTGCAATCTATCTTTAATAGCTTCAAGATCTAGGGGTTCGGCTGCAGAAAACAATATAGCTTCAACTTTTTTTTCCACTTCATTCATTTTTGAAGGAAAATTCAAAAGTTTTAAGTTATTTTTTTTATTCATTTTTTGTGTTTAATTAAAATTTTTTCAAAACTTTTATTTTGCGTAATGTTAATAAGACCTTCCTTAGTTAGTTCCAATGATGCAGCAAAAAAACCTGCAATTCCAGTTTTTTTCAGTTTTAGAGACTTAGTATATGTTGATGGAATCAACTCTAAAAAATTTTTCCACTCATTTAATTTATTAATATTATTTCTTATAACTTTAATAGCTTGTTCGGTAGTACAAACGGGGAGTTTTGGTATATTCATTGATAAAAAGTTTTTTTGCATAATGTGATTTGAATATGCTTTAATCAGTTCATATAAAGTGGCAGTATATTCTGATTTTGATTTAAGTCTTACGGTTCCTCCAATACCCCTCATATGTATGTCTATGCCCAGTCTTTCTTTTTTAAATAATTGATCAGATAATAATCGTATTAATGCTAATTTTTTTAATTGCAATTTTAGTTTTTGAGCTACTTCTAGGGCTTTAAATTCATCTTCTTCATCTTGAGGTAATAAAAGCTTAGATTTAAGATAAGTAAGCCATGTTGCCATAAGTAAGTATTCAGATGCCAAATCAAGATTCAGCTTGCTTGCTTTATCAATGAACTCAATAAACTGATCCGCTAGATGAGTAATAGATATTTTTGTTAGATCAACTTTTTGTGCTTTTGCAAGATCAAGCAAAACATCAAGTGGACCTGTATAATTATCTATATTAATTTTAAGCTCTTGATTCTCCATATTATAAATTCAATATTAACCTAAAAATTTATAAAAATCTGATGTTTTTTTACTAGTAAAAGAATCTATGTATGGCACTATTCTCACAAGTTTTTTCATTTCATTAATATTGCCATTGCAATGCAGAACTAAATTACAACCTGCTTCTAATGCTTTTTTAGCATTCGTTTTAATACTGAATTGCAATGCCTTCATAGAAATATCATCAGAAATTAAAATACCTTTAAATCCAATATATTTTCTAATAATATTTTTAATGAGAAATTTTGAATGTGTAGCGGGATTTTTGTCGTCAATAGATGTGTAAATAATATGAGCGGTCATAGCAAAAAAAGAATCGTTTCCAAGGAATGGTATAAAATCATTTTTAAGTAAAAATTTTTTATTAATTTTAATTACCGGTAGCTTCTTGTGACTATCGTGACTTGATGCGCCATGACCAGGAATGTGCTTTATAACTGTTCCGATTCTATTGTTTTTATAAATATCAACACAAGTTTTACCTAATAATGAAACAATATTTATTTTTTTAGAAAATGCTCTTGTTCCAATAATTTTATGGCTATTAGAATATCTTAAATCAAGCACGGGCGCGGTGTTAATATTTATTCCAATTTCATTAAGTATATTACTCACTGAATCTAAATATATTTTATAATAAATATGAAATTTCTTTTTATTTTTTTTATAAAGATCACCAAAAAATTCTTGCGAAAAAAAACTTAAATCAAATATTTTGTTTATTCTAGAAACCACACCACCTTCTTGATCAACTAAAATAGGATATTTTTTATCTCCAGTTGACTTTCTGATTTCAATAACCAAATTTTTGACTTGTTTCATGTTTTTAATGTTTCTTGAAAAAAGCATAACCCCCCAAGGTTTATACTTCTTAAGTAAACGTTTTTCATTTTGGGAAAGTTTAAATTTTTTTATTCCAAATATAATCGCTTTTCTCTTCATTTTTAAAAAATTTATGTTTTATATTAGATTTTAAAATAAATATAAAAACCTAATATAATATTTACTATATTAGTAAAAAAAATATATCAAATCAAACTATGGTTGTATTGTTGTCATAAGTGGTTTTTGAATATAAAAAAACAGAGTATATGATATAAAGTATTATGGGTAAAATTATAGAGATTGGGATTTGTAAAACAAAAGGTGATGAAATTACTAGTTTAAACATTGCTGAAGCTATTAAAGGTGAGGGAATTCGTTACGATAGAAAATGTAAAAAGAGTAATGATAAGATGAAGCAGATAACTCTCATCGGAATTGAAAACATAAAATATTATAACGAAACATCTTCCACTAGATTTTCTGCTTTAAGTTTTAGAAGAAATATAGTTACAGAAGGTATTGAACTAAATGACCTGCTGCTTAAGGAATTTTATGTAGGTAGAGTTAAATTATATGCTCATGATTTATGCAGACCATGTAAATATCTTCAAGAATTATTAAAAAAAGATAATATAATTAAAGAGTTTTTGATTAAAGGTGGATTAAGATGCGAAATTTTGTCAAATGGAAAAATATCAGTTGGAGATTCAATTAATATATAATTAGATATGATTATAAATCAAAACTAAAAAATGATAAATTATATAACTTCACCTTTTCGTTGGTTTTTCAAATTAGAATCTTCTAGCGGTTTAGTCTTACTTTTTGCTGCAATAATAGCTTTATTTATAAGCAACAGCATTTATAGTGAATTTTATTTTCAATTACTGAATACTCATTTTGCAATTAGTGTAAAAAATTTTAATTTAGATTTAAGTGTTATTCATTGGATTAACGATGCGTTAATGGCTGTTTTTTTCTTTGTAGTAACATTAGAAATTAAAAGGGAATTTGTGCAAGGTGAACTTTCTAATCCTAAACAAGCTCTGCTACCGATAATTGGAGCAGTAGGAGGAATGTTAATTCCAGCAATTTTTTATATAATAATCAATATCAACACACCAGATACAATTAAAGGATGGGCAATACCTTCTGCAACAGATATAGCTTTTTCAATAGGTGTGCTTTCCTTATTGGGATCAAGGATTCCTGTGTCTTTAAAAGTTTTTTTAATGGCTCTAGCCATTATAGATGACCTTGGCGCAATTATTATAATTGCTTTTTTTTATACATCCGAATTAAATTATTTAAACTTAGGGTTATTACTAATCACATTCCTTTTGTTAATTTTTTTAAATAAATTTAAAATTAAAAAATTTACTCCTTATCTAATAATAGGTATTTTTCTTTGGTTTTTTACACATGGATCTGGAATTCATGCAACAATATCTGGTGTATTATTAGCGTTATCAATTCCACATAGATCTGGTACTAAAGATTTTTCACTTCTTCTAAAATTAGAACATTTATTATCACCTTATGTCGCTTTTGGTATTATGCCATTATTTGCTTTAGCGAATGCTGGGGTTTCATTAAAAGGGTTATCCTTAGAATCTTTATTAAATCCCATTCCACTTGGAATATTGTGTGGTTTATTTTTTGGAAAACAAATAGGAGTTTTTTTATTTTCCTATATTTCAGTAAAATTGAAATATGCACAAATGCCAAACAACGTGACATGGGGGAAGTTATATGGGGTAGCTTTATTAACTGGAATTGGGTTTACAATGAGTTTATTTGTAGGAAACTTAGCGTTTCCAGAAAACATTAATAATATGAATGGTGTTAAGATTGGTGTTTTGTCTGGATCTTTGCTTTCGACATTAGCGGGTTATTTTGTGCTATTGTTTGTTACATCCAAAAAAGAATAAATCAATGTATAAAAATTTTTTGTACTCTTTATAATTATGATATTTTTTCAAAACCATGGATCAGCAAAATATGAAAAGCTCGCTTATGACTTTACTTTCAAAGACTTGGATGGATCAATAATCAGTTTATCAAATTTTAAGAATAAAGTTATAGTGATAGTCAATGTAGCTAGTAAATGTGGTTTTACTAATCAATATGAAGATATGGAAATGATATGGGATAAATATAAAAGCAAAGGTCTCGTTATTATTGGTGTGCCTTCAAATGATTTTGGTAGTCAAGAGCCAGGAACAGCAAGCGAAATCAAAAACTTCTGCGAAGCTAAATTCGGCATTACATTTCCAATGACTGAAAAAGTTATTGTAAAAGGTGATGATGCTCACCCATTTTATCTGTGGGCAAAAGAAAATTATGGTAAATCTGCTATACCAAAGTGGAATTTTCATAAAATCGTAATAAATAAAGAAGGAAAAATTGTTGATACATTTGCGTCAATTACAAACCCCTCGTCAAAAAGATTTATTGAATTTATTGAAAAAATTTTATAAACTTTATTTAATAAAATAACTCAAAATTTTAAAGTATAAAAAGCTCAATTTGCACTTAAATAATTGAATATAATAAAATACGTTTTTGTTAGGTTCGGTAAGAAGACCATTAAATTTAGTATCAGATCTTAAATAAAATTTCTTAAAAAATTTTATACTAATCCCCCATTTGAGTAAAAAAGTCTTAGCTCCATTATTCCACGTTTTTGTTCTAAGAGTGATAGAAGAAAAATGATAAACACGACATTTTCCTAATCCTTTATAAAGCCTAACACCAATATTCCATAATTTCATGTTGAAATCAGGATCAGAGCCTAGACCGGGACCAAATTCTAAACTAAAACCTTTTACTTTGTTCCATGTTTCTATTGATATTAATGAAGGTTGCCAGTGTGTGCCTTGAAAATCATCAATTATTATTTTAGGCAAATCTTTTAATAATTTATCTTCATTGAAGTTATTAAAATTCGTACCACAATCAAGATTAATATGACCATTTTTAGTTTGAACCATTGATCCTGAAATAAAAAAATTATTATTATCTATATTTTTAATTTCTTTTAAGAATGCCTCATCCCAACCAGGGCAGAAATACATGTCGTCGTGTCCAAATACTAAGTATTTATTATTAGCCAATTTTGCACCTTCGTTGAACGCAACACAAACACCTGCATTAATTTTACTATGTTTATATAAAAATTTATTATCTTTAATATACTCAAGTGATCCATCACTTCCTTCATTAATAAAAAAGACTAATTCATGATTATGTATTGAATTTTTTTTTAAACTATCTACACAAATTTTTAAATATTCGAGATTATTAAAAGTTGGTATTATTACTGAAAACATTTAATCAAAAGTCAAAATTATTTATATTTGTTTTTTAGTCCAAGTTTCAGGTGTTAAATCATTTTTAATCTCAATATCTATATGATAATTAAAAGGTCTAGTTCCCCTTTTTTTAATATATTCATATGTTTTCTCAACACCTGTTTTAAGATCTGTTTTAGTTTTGTAATTTAAAAGTTTTCGAGCTTTATCGGCAGAACAAGTTGCGTGTTTAACTTCTTGTGGTCTATCTTTTTTATAGATTGGTGTTAAATTACTTCCTGTAACATTTGCACAAATTTCTGATAATTCATTTATTGTAACAAACTCTTCATCAGGACCAATATTAATTATTTCCCTATTTAAGTTTTTTTGATCTAGCATTGGAATTAAACAGCTTAAACAATCATCTATATATGAAAAACATCTTTTTTGTTCGCCATCTCCATAAATTATTGGTGCTTGATTTTGTAAAATTCTATTTATCATAATAGAAACAACATTTCTAAATGGATCATCATATTTTTGCCTAGAGCCAATAATGTTATGTGGTACTGCTATTACCCACTCTATATTGTTAAGATCACATAAAGTTTTTAATAAATCTTCACTCGCAACTTTAGCTATGCCATAAGGATCAACTGGTTTAGAAGGCATGCTTTCATTAAAAGGTGTTTGTTGACGACCGTATCTTGCCATAGATGAACAAAAAATAATTCTTTTAACATTATTTGATATTGCTGCTGAAAAAACTGAAGAAGAAGCAAGAAAATTATTTTTTCCAATTTCATAAGGTGAAAAAACTGATAAGCCTTCATGAGCAGTTGCGGCGCAGTGATAAACAACATCAACATTTCTCATTACTTCATTCATTTTTTTTAAATCACAACAGTCAAAATCATGGAAATCAATATTTTTAGGTATATTATCTTTATAGCCGCCAATAAAATTATCCATACCAACAATTTCATGTTTTAATAAAGATAATTTTTCAGCTAAATGTGAACCTAAGAAACCTGCCGCTCCAGTAACTAAAATTTTCATAAATATATTTTCATACCATCATAAGCGGGTTTAACATTACTAGGAAGTTTTTTTAAAAGTACATCGTAATCTACATCATAAAAAAGGTTTGTTAAAATTGTTTTTTTAGGTTTTAAAATCTCATGAATATGCAAAACTTCATCAAGATTATAGTGTGATGGATGTTTGTCATATTTCAGACAATCTATTATCAATGTATTTAATTTTTTAAATTGTTTCATTTTAACTATAGATAAATCATTACAATCACTAATGTAAGCAACTTTTTCAAATATATAGGCCGTACTATGAATTTTACCATGAGTAACTTTAACGGTTTTGAAAAAAACTTTTTCTTTGTGTTTTCCTAAAGAAAAATTTGGCTTAACAAAAGATGATTTCAAGATTGAAGGATAATCTTTTGATCCGTAAAATAAATAATTATGCGCATTTTTTAGTGTACTTATAGTTTTTTTATTTCCATAGAGATCAATTTTTTTTTTATTTTTCCAAAAAAAAGGTCTTAGTTCAAATAAACCATTAGTCTGATCTGCATGTTCATGGGTTAATACTACAGATGATATGTTTTTAATTTTGTTATCTAAAAGTTGTTTTCTGATATCAGGGGAAGTGTCTATTAAAATTGAATTAGAACCTTTAATTATTATCGAAGAACATCTAGTTCTAATATTTTTTTTGTTATTTTTTTTGCATCTGCCCCAATGTCCATCGATTCGAGGTACGCCCAATGAACTTCCAGATCCTAAAATAATTAATTTAGTTTTCATTTTGTTTCAAAAAGTTTTCTAAAATTTGATGTTGTGTAACTTATAATCAAATCCTTTGAAACATTTTTAATCTCAGAAAGTTTATTAATAGTATGAATTATATATGAAGGTTCGTTTGATTTGCCTCTATATGGAATTGGTGCTAAATAAGGTGAATCGGTCTCAACAAGCATATTTTCAATTGGAATATTTTTAACAGTTTTAACTAAATCAATTGAGTTTTTAAATGTAACAATTCCACTTATTGAAATGTAGCAATTTAAATCTATAAGTCTTCTTGCAAACGAATTAGAGCCTGTAAAACAATGTATTAGAAATTTAACATTTGAGTTTTTAACTTCACTTTTAATTATATCATAGGTGGCTTCTTCAGCATTCCTAGAATGGACTATAACAGGTATATTAAGTTCTGCAGCTGCAGCAATATGTTTGATAAAACTTTTCTTTTGTACTTCTTTTTCGCTATGTTTGTAATAAAAATCTAGACCAGTTTCACCAATTCCAATAACTTTTTTATTTTTTTTTTTAATTTTAATAATATATTCGGCATTAATCTCTAGATGCTTGTTTGTTTCGTGAGGATGTATTC
>CAJQSJ010000003.1 GCA_905612535.1 uncultured Pelagibacteraceae bacterium
TTCATAATAAATTTACTTTCAAGAATTGAAGAATTTGGTAACTATATTCTGATATTTAAATTCCTACTATTTAATGAAAAGTTTTTGTTTTGTTTATTATTTTTTCTTTTTTCTTTTTGGTTTAATCGAAATAAAGAACTTTTTGCCTTTGTGTCAATAATTTTAGGATTTTATATTTTATTAATATTCACAATTTTTTTAGCAACACCAGTTGATCTTTATTTTCAGTTAAACTCAAGTGCAGCAAGAATTGTTAAGACCTTAACCTTTTCATTTGGTTTCTTCGCCTTATATAATTTAAATAATAATAATTTGTTTAAAAGAGAACTAATCTAAAATCTTTGTTTTATTATTTGGTACAAGACGAGAAAAAAATGATGTGCTTTTATTTTTTTTCCTTCAGAAACGTTTCTGCCATTATAGCTTATTGGAACTTCATAAAATTTGTTACCCCTTTTAATAACCTGACACAAAATTTCAGCATGCTGCTCGAACCCTTCAGATTTAAGTAAGTTGATATTAATTTTGTCTTTTTTGAACGCAAAATAACATGAATAAATATCAGTAAAAGTTGTGTTGTACATAAGATTAAAAATTAGTGTTAAAATATGATTCCCAATTTTATTTAATATATTATGAGAACGTGTGTAATCTGAATATACAAACCTTGACCCAACAATACCATCTGCATCATGATCTATAAAAATTTTCTCAAACTTTTTATAATCTTCAGGGTTATATTCTAAGTCGGCATCTTGAAAGATGATATGGCTTCCTTCTGAACTTGAAATTCCTCTTTTTACCGAGTATCCCTTTCCTTTATTAGAGGAATTAATTAAAAGCTTGTTATAAAGGTTTTTATTCTCATCTAATAATTTTTTAGTTCCATCTGTAGAGCCGTCATCTATTACTATTACTTCGTGTTTTACTTTATCTGATGAACTTTTACTTACTTTTTCAAGTATTTGAATAATTGTCTTTTCCTCATTAAATACAGGAATTATTATACTTAGAATCATATTTATAAGATTTTATATAGATTTCTTATATACAAAAATAAACAATATTTAAAGTAATCAATATATTCATTAATAATATTTGATTGATTTATAATAGCTCTTAGATATCTTGATGTTATGAGTAAAAAATTTCCAAATATTATTATTAATCATCTTAATAACGGTGTAGCACGAATTATTTTAAATGAGTCTTCTACTTATAACGCATTATCATTAATAACAATTAAATCATTAATCTCCAGTTTTAAAAATCTTGACAAAGATAATAGTGTTAAAGTAATTGTTATAGAAGGTTCAGGAAAAGGTTTTTGTGCCGGCCACAATTTAAAAGAAATTAAATCTTTAAAAAATAAATCTGATTATCAAAAATTATTTTCATTATGTTCAAAATTAATGATGCAAATAATTAATTTAAAAAAACCTGTAATCGCTAAAGTTCACGGCGCTGCATTTGCTGCCGGGTGTCAGCTTGTAGCAACTTGCGACTTAGCGATAAGTTCTAGCAATGCCATTTTTGCTACCCCCGGTGTTAACATTGGGCTTTTTTGCAGCACACCAATGGTAGCTGTTAGTAGAAATGTTGAAAAGAAAAAAATAATGAAAATGCTTTTAACAGGCGAAAGAATTGATGCCGCGTATGCAAAAGAGATTGGTTTAATAAATGATCATTACGACGATTCAATATTAGAAAATGAAGCTGTAAAATTAGCTGAACAGATTGCATCAAAATCAAATAAAGTTATTAAAATTGGAAAACAAGCATTTTATAAACAATTAGAAATGCCCTTAGATGAAGCTTATAAATATACAAGCAAAGTTATGACAGAAAATATGATGTTTCTAGATGCCAAAGAAGGTATATCGGCTTTTATTGAAAAAAGAAAACCTAAATGGAAAAATAAATAATTTAATAATGGACGATAGATTAATTAAAGAATTACTTTCACATTCAAAAACTATAGCAATGGTAGGGGTGAGCTCTATAGTAGAAAACGAGGATTCAAAGAATATTGTGAGAAGATCATCGACTATTGTAATGAAATATATGCAAGAATTTGGATTTGAAGTAATACCCATTAATCCATTTTCTGTAGGAAAAAAAATATATGGACAAGATGTTTTAGAAAAGCTTGAAGATATTAAAAAAAAAGTTGATATAGTAAATATATTTCGACCTTCAAAAGAAACGCCTGAAATCACAAAGGGATCTGTAAAAATTGAAGCTAAAGCAGTTTGGTTACAATTTGGAATCGATCATGAAGAAGCAAAAAAAATTGCAAAAGAATCTAATATTACTTACATAGCTAACAAATGCATAAAGCAAGAGTATCAAAGGTTATTTTTAAAAGCCAACCCCGTCTTTCCGGTTTTAAAAAATTAATTAATAATGAATATTAGTTTTGTAATTGTATCTTATAAAAGTTTTCACTTACTAGAAAAGCACATCATTAGCATACCAAAAGAAAATGAAATTATTATTATTGAAAATTCTTTGGACATAAACGTAAAAAGTAAATTTGAAACATTATATTCTAATGTTAAAGTGATTATACCACAAAACAATCTTGGGTATGCCAAAGCCTTGAATCTGGGCTTACACAAAGCTAAAAATAATTTTGTAATGTGTATGGTGTCTGATGTTAATATTAAAAAAGAATGTTTAGTTGGAATTTCAAAAATTTTAGATTTATTTGAAGATTTTGCAATTTTAGCGCCAACATATTCAAATGAAAGTATTCAT
>CAJQSJ010000004.1 GCA_905612535.1 uncultured Pelagibacteraceae bacterium
TGATATAGAAAAAGCAAAGTTTCTTTGCTCATTACCAAAAAGTTTAGGTTTAAACCCAGATAATAATTCAGAAATTTTTTTAAATTCTGGAAGATTTGGTCCATATTTAAAATGTGAAAATAAATCTGCGCGCTTAGAAAACGTTGAAGAGATATTTTCTTTGGGATTGAACAGAGCTATAACACTTATTGCAGATGCGAAGCCTGGAAGAATGTCTTCATCTGTGATTAAAGATTTGGGAGAACACCCTGAAGATAAAAAACCTGTAAGAGTCATGAAAGGACAATATGGTCCCTATATAAAATACAAATCATTAAATGCAACAATTCCTGAAGAAAAAGATCCTATAGAACTTACAATGGATGAGGCTTTAATATTAATTGAAAAACGTAAAGAATATGATAAGAATAGAAAAAAAAAAGGAAAAAAAAAATGATAACAGTTAAAAAAATATTACTTCTATTATTTGTAATAATATTTACTAGTACCTCTTATAATGCCGCTAATGCCGCTAGAGATTGTTCTGATCCAAAAGGTTTTCATGCAAAAATGGCCTGTAAAATTCAAGGAAAATCTTTTAAAAACGAATCTTCTAGTAATGATTCTAGTAGCAGTAGCACCATAGAAAAAAAACGAGGTGCAATTAGTGGTTTTTTCAAAAAAATTAGAGACTTTGGTGGAGAAAACATTGGGGAAGAAGGTTAGTAATAAAAAAATGATTATCGATAATCTTAAAAAACTTAATATTAATATACCTGAAGCTCCAGATCCTGTTGGAGCATATGTTGCTTATAAAATAATTGGCAGTTTGCTATATATTTCTGGTCAGCTACCAATTGATACCGATGGAAAAATTATGAAGGGAAAAATCGGTAAAGATTTATCAATAGAAAGTGGACAAGAGGCAGCAAAGTTATGCGTTATAAACATTGTAGCTCAAGTTAAAAAAGCTATGGGTGGAGATCTCGATAGAGTCAAAAATTGTGTTAAAATAACTGGTTTTGTAAATTCTACAGACGACTTTAAAGACCAGCCTAAAATAATAAATGCTGCTTCTGAAATGCTTACATCAATATTTGGAGAAAGCGGTAAACATACACGTGCCGCAGTAAGTTCAAATTCGCTACCTTTAGGTATAGCGGTTGAAATAGACGCTATTTTTGAAGTTAATTAGCATTTGGTCTTCCAATAGAATAATATTTTATTTTTTTTCTTAACATATCACTAAAAGTATAAAGGTTTCTTAAATCATATATTTTAACACCTTTATTTTTAGTTAGTTTTTGAAAATCTAAAGATTTAAACTCTTCCCATTCTGTGTGCAAAATTATTAAATCTGCATTTTTACAAGCAATTTTAATATCTTTGCTAAATTTGCAATTTCTTATGTTTTTAAATTCTTTTTTTTCACCAGTAGGGTCATAATAAAAAACATTAGCTTCTTTTTTAGAGACATATGGTATCATTTTTAAACTTGTTGAATCTCTCATATCATCGGTGTTAGGTTTAAATGTAACTCCTAGAAAAGTAATTTTTTTATTCTTAAAATTTTTTCCTATTATTTTATCTATTCTTTTAACATGCAAATGCACCCTGTTTTGATTTGATTTAACTACTGTTTTAACTATAGATAAATTAACATTAAATTTATCTCCTGTGGAAATTAGGCCCTTGGTATCTTTCGGAAAACAAGATCCACCATATGCGGGCCCTGGTCTTAAAAATCTACTTCCAATTCTTACGTCGCTGCCCATTCCTAAGGATACATCCTCAATATTGATATTCGCTTTTTCACATAGATTTGCTAATTCATTTATAAACGTAATCTTTGTTGCTAGAAAAGCATTTGATGCATATTTAATAAGTTCAGCGCTTCTTCTTGAGGTTTTAAAAAACATAGCACCTTTGTTTATAAGAGGCTGATAGAGACGCTCCATGATTTTAAACGTTCTATTATTGTTAGATCCAACTATTATTCTATCAGGATATTTAAAATCTCTAATTGCCTCACCTTCTCTCAGAAATTCAGGATTTGAAACAACATCAAAATTTTTTTTCTTCATATTTTTTAAAATTTTTTCTATTTCGTTAGCGGTACCAACTGGGACTGTAGATTTTGTTATTAGAATTTTTTTATTTTTTGAGAATTTGACAACTTCTTTAATAGCTTTAAAAACATAGTGCAAATCAACTGTTTGTGTTCCTTTTTTATTAGGCGTGCCTACACAAATAAATATTATATCTGAATTTTTTACTGCTAGCGAAAGATTTGATGTAAAAATTAATCTTTTAGCATTATAATTTTTTAAAATAATCTCATCTAAGCCAGGTTCATAAATTGTAGATTTGCCAGAATTAAGTTTAGAAATCTTACTTTTATCATTATCAACACAATAAACTTTATTTCCGATATCAGCAAAACATGTTCCGGTAACTAAACCAACATATCCGGTGCCTATCATGCAAAGTTTCATAATTTATTTATATTTAGCAATTTCTAAACCAGAGCTAATATAACCCTCTAGAGTCCCACAGTCTAAATATTTACCTTTAAATATATTTCCATAAAATTTTTCACCTTTATATATAAGATTTCTAATTGCATCAGTAATGTGTATCTCTCCACCTACACCAGGTTTCAATTTTTTAATTTCGTTCATAATAATAGTAGGTAAAATATACCTACCAATTATAGCATAATTTGATTTTGCATCTTTAATAGATGGTTTTTCAGCTACATCTGAAATCTGAAATGAATTTTTTTTTTTATTTTTGACTGATAAAATTCCCCATCTAGAAACTGTTTTTTTATTTACAGTCTTGGTAGCAATAATTGCAGATTTGTTTTTTTTATATAAATCAATCATTTCTTTTGTGCAGTTTTTTTTAATTATTAAGTCATCAGGTAAAAGCATTAGAAAAAACTTGTCTTTTAAGTATTTTTTACATTTTAAAACAGCGTCTCCAGTTCCTTTGGGTGAATTTTGATAAACAAACTTAGTCATTTTTTTATATTTTTTTATTCTATTGTACTGAGATATGAGTTTTGGGTTTTTTTTTTTTTTAATTATTTTTTTATAAAAAGCATCATTATAAAAATATTTTTTAATAATTTTCTTTTTATTTGATATAATAAAAATAAACTCATTTATACCGGCATCAATGCACTCTTCTAAAATATACTCAAGTCCAGGTTTGCCATTAATAGGTAATAGTTCTTTTGGCATTACGCTTGTTAATGGTAACAATCTAGTACCTAAACCCGCCAAAGGAATTATTGCTTGTTTTATCATGGTTTCTTTTTACATATAATGTTTATGGTTTACAAATGAAAATAATTTATAAAAAAAACGATCTCATTAAGTTTTTAAAACATGAGCAAAACCTTGGTTTTGTTCCGACAATGGGAAATATTCATAACGGACATTTATCACTAGTTAAAAAATCTATTAAAGAATGTAAAAAAACGATTGTTTCAATTTTTGTTAATAAACCACAATTTAACAAAAAAAATGATTTTAATAATTATCCAAAAACATTAAAAAAAGATATTAATCTGCTTAAAAGGTTGAAAGTAGATTGCGTTTATATGCCCAGTGAAAAGGATATCTATCATGACGGTATAAATAAAAAAAATAAAATTAATTCATTCTCTAAAAAACTTTGTGGAAAATACAGACCGGGACATTTTGAAGCCGTTGTAGATGTAATTAATAGGTTTATCAAAATTATAAAACCTAAAAAAATATTTATGGGAGAAAAAGATTATCAACAATACAAAATTGTTGAGCATTTTGTTAGTAAAAATTATAAAAAAATAATCGTAGTTTGCTGTAAAACAATTCGTGAAAGAAATGGCACAGCATTATCTTCAAGAAATGTTTTGCTTTCTATAAAAGAAAAAGTTGTTTCTGGTCATATTTATAATTTTTTGAAAAAAAATAAATACAATATATTTAAAAACTTACTTACATTGAACTTTATAAGAAGAAAAATTCTAGAATTAGGTGCTAATAAAATTGATTATATTGAAATTTTAGATATTAATAAAATTATTAAGCCTTATCGAAAATCAAAAAAAAATAGAATTTTTATCGGTTATTATCTTGGATCGACTAGGTTAGTTGATAATATTTAACCATAAAAGAAATAAGTACCTAATCCTAAAAAAGAAAGAAAACCAATCACATCTGTAATTGTTGTAACAAAAACACTTGAAGCAATAGCTGGATCTATATTAAATCTTTTTAAAGATACTGGGACTAAGATTCCAAACAAGCCAGCAACCATCATATTTAAAATCATTGAAACGGCAATTAAGATAGATAAATTTATTTCTTTAAACCACAATTGCACGATAACACCTGTGATTACTGCAAAAATTAATCCATTAAATATGCCGATTATAAATTCTTTTATAATAACTTTGCTAAAATTGCCTGAAGATAATTCTTTTGTAGCTAAAGCCCTGATAGTAACTGCAAGAGTTTGCATGCCCGCATTACCCCCCATTGAAGCAACTATTGGCATTAAAAATGCTAGGGCAACCATTTGCTCTATTGAAGCACCAAATTTGCTAATTACCCATGTTGCTAGCAATGCAGTGAATAAATTAAGAAGTAACCAATTAAATCTTCTTTTTGTTTTTTTAAATACACTGTCAGTAATTTCTTCATCACCAACACCAGCTAGACGTAGTACGTCCTCTTCCGCTTCATCCTGTAAAATCGTAAATACATCATCTCCAGTTATCATTCCTACTAATTTATTTTCTTTATTAACTACACCCGCAGATACTAAATTATAATTTTCAAAGATACGACCAACTTCTTCTTTGTCCATGTCAACAGGTATTAGGACTTGAGTCTCATTCATTAGTGAATTCATTTTTGAATCTCTCGGGGCTGTTAAAACTTTAGAGGATTGAACGGTACCAATTGGTTTAAAATTGTTATCTACAATGAAAACTTCTAAAAATTCTTCAGGTAGGTCTTTATTTTCTCTCAAATAATCTATTGTTTGCCCTACAAACCAATTGCTTGGAATAGCAGCAAACTCTCTTTGCATTATACGGGCAGCACTATCTTCAGGATATAGAAGACCTTCTTGCAATATAAATCTGTCTTTCGGTGGTAACTTTAATAAAACTATATTTTTTTTATCATCATTTAAATTTTGTAATATTTTCAGTGCGTTATCAGATTCTAATCTCTTAAGGATATTAACAATTGAGTCTACAGATAAAACAATAAATATTTCTTCTTGTATAGATTCGTTCAGCTCAATAAAAATTTCTGGGACTAAGTTAAATCCTTCGAGTTCGATAAGTTTAGATCGATTTTCAGATGTTAAATTCTCAATAATATCAGCAGAATCCGCGGGGTGAAGTTCTTTTAGATTCTTGTTTAAAAACTCCGCATCATTATCTTTAATTTTGCTATTAAAAATATTAATAAGTTCCTTATTAAACTCAAAATTTACTTTCTTATCTTTGATTTCTTTTGTTAAGGTCATAATACAAAATTTTTTTATGAAGAAACTAATAGTTTATTTTTTTTAAAAGCACAACTTTAAATGAATATCGAAGTTAAAAATAGCATAAAAGCAGTTGATTATAGAAAATCGATGCGAATCCTTGAACAAAGAGTTGAGGGTGTATTGTCTGGTCAAAAAAAAGAATTGGTATGGGTTCTAGAACATAAAAGTGTTTACACAGCTGGGGCAAGTGCAAATAAATCTGATGTAATAGATAAAAAAATAAATATCATAAAAACAAACAGAGGAGGCAAACATACTTTTCATGGACCAGGACAAAAAGTTGTTTATTTTGTTTTAGACTTAAATAAAAGAGAAAAGAGTATACGTAAATTATTAACTAATATTGAAGAATGCATAATTAGTGTGCTGAAAGATTTAGGTATTAAATCTCATGCAGATAGAAAAAATATTGGCATTTGGGTTAAGAAAAAAAATGATTTATATAAAATTGCTGCAATTGGAATCAAGGTTAAAAGATGGATTGCTTATCATGGATTTTCATTAAACGTTTCAAATGATCTTACAAAATATGAAGCAATCATACCATGCGGGATAAAAGATAGAAAAATAACTTCATTAAGTATTTTGGGTGTTAAAAATTATAAAAAAATAAATGATGTTATTATTAATAAATTTTTAAATACTTTTCTTTAAGAAATTTTGTGAATATCTCTGGTGGATTAGCTGAAAAATTATATTTAACATTATTAATAGAAAAATTAATTTTATAAGCATGAAGCATTAAATTTGAATTTTGTGATTTGTGTGTATTAGAAATTCTATATTTTTGATCACCAAGAATTGGGTGTCCATGCATTAATAAATGTTTTCTAAGTTGATGCTTTCTGCCGGTTTCAGGACTTAATTTGAGCAATGAATAGTTGCTGTTTGTATCTAATAGAGTAAAATGTGTTATAGCTTTAGTTAACACTTTTTCATTTCCTTCGTAATGAAACAGATCGTCCCTGAAAACTCCTTTTTTTTTATTCACTTCACCTAAGACTACACACAGATATACTTTATGAATTTTTCTAATACGAAATAGTGATGTAAATAACTGAGCATACTTTCTATTTTTCGAAACAATTAGTACACCAGTTGTTTCTTTATCTATTCTATGTACCGGATATGGTTGTGTGTTTTTAAACTCTTTTGTAGATTTAAGAATATCTAAAATATTTCTTTTAGATTTGGTGCCTGATTGAACGGAAATCCCTGAAGGTTTATTAATTACAACAAAATTTTCATTATTTTCAATAAATATACTTGATGATGAAGAAATATCTTTTTTTGTTGGTTTATATGGGGTGCTAACTTTTTTATGTTTATCTGGAATAAAATTTAAATCATATATATTTATTTCATCATTAAATTTAAGCTTGTAAGAACTGCTTTTTTTTTTACCATTTACTTTAATATCTCCTCTTCTTATAGTTTTTTCTAAAAGTGATTGAGGAATATTAAGAATGGTACGTCTAAACCATCTATCAAGTCGTGATTTATCGAACTCTTCTGTAATAATAAAACTTTTTTTCATTAAAATGTTAAACTATTTTTAAGGTTAACACATGATTATTGAAATTATATTTATTTTTTAGGTTTAGTTACTTTTTTAACTTCAGTGGACTTTAGATCCGTAGATGAAGCTTTAGATTTTTCTGCTTTTTTTACCTTAATATCAACTTTTTTTGCCTCTACATCCCTGTCAATTAATTCAATAACTGCCATAGGAGCATCATCGCCATAACGAAAACCAGCTCTAATTACTCTGCTGTAGCCTCCATTTCTTTTCATATATCTCTCAGACAATATTTTTGTTAATTTATCTACAGAGTTTTTGTTTTGTAGCTTAGAAAATAAGTTTTTTTTAGATTGTAAATTATTTTTTTTACCTAGAGTTATTGCTTTATCAACTATAGGTTTAAGCTCTTTAGCCTTGGGTAACGTTGTTGTTATTTGTTCGTATTTAATCAAGGAATTAAGCATATTTTGGAACAAAGCTTTCCTATGTTCAGAAGTTTTGTTTAGTTTTCTATGACCAAATTTATGTCGCATAATTAAACGTTATCTTCTAATTTTTTTGACAATTCCGCTATATTATCTGGTGGCCAATTTGGGATTTCCATGCCTAAATATAAAGACATCGAGCTCAATACTTCTTTAATTTCGTTTAAAGACTTTCTGCCAAAGTTTGGAGTTCTTAACATTTCGGGTTCTGTTTTTTGAACTAAATCACCAATATAAATTATATTATCATTTTTGAGACAATTCATTGATCTAACTGAAAGTTCAAGCTCATCAACTTTTTTAAGTAAGTTTTTATTATATTCGGGCTCAGTTATTTGAGGTATTTTCTCAACTTCTTTTGGCTCATCAAAATTAACAAACATTGATAACTGTTCTTGAAAAATTCTAGCTGCATAAGCGACGGCGTCTTCAGCAGATACAGAACCATCGGTTTCGACTGTCATAACAAGCTTGTCATAATCTAGGGCTTTTCCTTCTCTAGCATTATCAATCTTGTACGAAACTTTTTTTACTGGGCTAAAAAGCGAATCTATAGAAATTAATCCTAATGGAGCATCATCAGTTTTATTTTTTTCAGCAGGATAATAACCTTTTCCAGAATTTGCTATTAATTCCATGTGAAACTTTGTGTTTTCATCTAAATGACATATAACAAGATCAGGATTTAAAATTTCTACTTCAGAATTTGCTTGAATGTCTTTAGCTTTAATAATACCTGGTCCCGTTACATCTAAAATTAGTTTTTTTGGACCTTCAGACATTACTTTAATTGAAAGAAGTTTAACATTTAAAACTATATCCGTTACATCTTCTCTTACACCTTTAATTGACGAGAATTCATGCAACACACCATCAATTTGCAAAGCTGTAATTGCAGATCCTTGTACTGAAGAAAGCAAAATCCTCCTTAGAGCATTTCCAATTGTTAATGCATAACCTTTTTCTAGGGGTTCGGCTGTAATAGTTGTTACAGATTTATCATCATTGTTTTCTATATTTAATTTATTCGGTTTTATTAATGATTTCCAATTTTGTGCTACTGTAGTGTTTTCCATATATTATACCCTTCTTTTTTTTGGTGGTCGCGCTCCATTATGTGCCATTGGTGTCGTGTCTTTAATTGATAAAATTTTAAAACCACGAGCTTGAAATGCTCTTAAAGCAGTTTCTCTTCCAGATCCCGGGCCTTTTAATTTAACTTTCAAAGTTTTAACTCCATGTTCTTGAGCTTTTCCAGCGGCAGTATCTGCGGCAATTTGTGCAGCATATGGAGTAGATTTTCTTGATCCTTTAAACCCTTTTGCTCCAGCAGATGACCAGGCGATTACGTTACCACTTTCATCAGTTATAGTTATTATTGTGTTATTAAAAGTCGCAGTTACAAAAGCAATTCCGGATGTAATATTTTTTTTAATTTTCTTTTTAAATTTTTTACCTTTGAGAGCTGAAACTTTTTTAGCTTCATTAGTTTCTTTTACATCTTCTTTTTTAATAACTTCTTTTTTAATAAGTTCTTTTTTATTATTTTCTACTTTATTTTTTTTACCTTTGAGAGCTGAAACTTTTTTAGCTTCATTAGTTTTTTTTATATCTTCTTTTTTAATAACTTCTTTTTTATTATTTTCTTCTTTATTATTTTCCATAATTTATTTTTTCATAGGTGTTAGTTTTTTACCAGCTATTGCAATTGCTTTACCTTTTCTTGTTCTTGCATTGCAATGTGTGCGTTGACCACGTACAGGTAATTTTTTTTTGTGTCTAGATCCTCTATATGTAGCTAAGTCAACTAAACGTTTTATATTTAAAGAAATTTCTCTGCGCAAATCACCTTCAACCTTATAATTTTCATCTATAAATTCTCTTATTTTTAAAACCTCATCATCAGTTAGACTATTTACTCTCTTGCTCTTAGAAATATTAAGTTTTTCACAAATATCATTAGAAAATTTTTTGCCAATTCCATGTATATACGTAAGTCCAATATGAACGATTTTATTTTGCGGAATGTTTACTCCAGCTATTCTAGCCATAATTTATTGAAATAAGATAATAAAAAAACTATTTATATAATTAGATTAGTTAAAGTCAAGTCTCTAAAGAATCAATAATAGTACGTATTTCCTTATATATTTGATGAATTTCTTTAGATCCATCAATTTCATGTAAAATATTCTGATTTATATAGTATTTTTTTATAGGAGACGTTTCTTTTACGTAAGTGTCATATCTATTTTCTATAGCAGCAAGATTGTCATCAGCTCTTGTTACTAAAAAACTAGAATTGCATTTATGTTTTTTTATAGATGCGATATTGTAATATTTATTAAATATTTGATCGCATTTAGAGCATATTTGTCTACCTGTGATTCTTTTTAAAATTACTTCTTTGTCAATGTTTAAACTAATAACACATGATAAAGTTTGTTTGTATTTAGCTAACAACAAATCAAACATTTTTGCTTGATTAAGATTTCTTGGATATCCATCAAAAATTAATTTATTATAATAATCCCTATTTTTTAACTTATCTTCAATTAGAATATGTATAAGTTCATCAGAAACAAATGATCCTTTATCAACTAAATATTTAATTTCATATCCTAGTTTATTATTTTTTTTTATTTCTTTTCTAAGTAAGTCGCCAGTTGAAATTTTAACTAAGTTATAATAGTTTGCTAAGTTATCACCTTGTGTACCCTTTCCTGCCCCTGGAGGTCCAAACAAAATTAAATTCACTTAACTACTTTCCAAATTTAGTTTTCTTTATTAGAGTTTCATACTGTTGACTCATAAGTCTAGTCTGGACTTGAGAGACAGTATCCATGGCAACAACAACAACAATTAACACAGATGTTCCTCCTAGGTAAAATGGTATTGGAAACTTTGAAATTAAGAACTCGGGCATTAAACAAACTAAGGTTAAATATAATGCGCCCATTGTAGTTAATCTTGTTAAAATGTCTTCTATAAAGTATGCTGTTCTTTCTCCAGGTCGTATTCCGGGAACATAACCACCTTGTTTTCTTAAATTTTCAGCAGTTTCCTTTGGGTTAAAAACTATTGAAGTATAAAAAAAACTAAAAAAAATTATTCCAGATGCATAAAATAACATATACAGCGGCTGTCCCTGTGAAAACAAAGAAGAAAAATTTAAAAATGAATTAGATTCAGAAAAACCAAAATTTGAAAAAGTTATTGGTATAAGCAATAATGCAGAAGCAAAAATTGCAGGTATTACTCCAGCCGTATTTATTTTAAGTGGTAAGTGTGATGACTCACCTCCATAAACTTTTGCTCCCATTTGTCTTTTAGGATAATTGATCAAAATTTTACGCATAGCTCTTTCTATGAATACAATAAAAGCAACTGTAACCAAAATTAAAGCAAAGATTAATAATATAGTAGAAGCAGAAAGCGCTCCTGTTCGTCCCAACTCAAATGTTGCTGCTAAAGCTCTGGGAATTTCTGCCACAATTCCGGAAAATATTATTAATGATATACCATTACCTATCCCTCTTTGTGTGATTTGTTCACCTAACCACATAAGAAACATTGTGCCCGCTACTAATGAAATTATTGTTGTTAACTTAAAAAATGATCCCGACTCTAAAACTACTCCTGAAGAACTTTCTAATCCTACAGCTACACCATATCCTTGAATAGTTGCTAGCAAAACAGTTCCATATCTTGTGTATTGAGTTATTATTTTTCTACCAACTTCACCTTGTTCTTTAAGATTTTTAAAATAATCAGAAACACCTGTTAAGAGCTGAATAATAATAGATGCAGATATATATGGCATTATACCAAGAGCAAAAATTGCCATTCTTTTAACCGCACCACCTGAAAAAACGTTAAACATGCCAAGTAAACCTTTTTGATTATCTTGCATAAGGTTTTGTAAAGACAGTGAATCGATGCCTGGTAAAGGAATATAGGTACCTAGCCTATAAATGCACAAAACTAGTAGTGTAAAAAAAATTCTATTGCGTAAATCTTTGTTCATAGTCTGTATGTGATAATTTTGTAAATTACTATTTTATTAAAGAAACCTTTCCTCCGATTTTTTCAATTTTTCCTTTTGCTAAATTTGATATGAAGTTAACTTCTAGATCAAATTTTTCTTTTATTTCTCCAGTGCTTAGCACTTTAAGTTTTTTGAATTTTTTATTTAAAAGATTTGATTTCTGTAATGTTGATAGATTTATTTTTGATGAGCTTAATATGGTTTTTTTATTAATAAAATGTTGAATTTTGGATAGGTTCAGTACGGCAATAAGCTTTTTTTTGTTATGATTAAGACTTTTAAAACCACGTTTAGGCAGTCTTCTGTATAAAGGCATTTGACCACCTTCGAAGCTTTTAATTGCTACACCAGATCTAGACTTCTGTCCTTTGTGACCTCTGCCTGAAGTTTTTCCTTTACCAGATCCAATGCCTCTACCAACCCTCATTTTGCTTTTTCTTTTTTCTCTTGTATTTATTAAATTGAGTTTCATGTATTTTTTCTAATTCTTCATTTTGGTAATTTCCGCAATTGTTTTGCCTCTTAATTGTGCTATCATTTTTGGAGACCGCTGATTTTTTAGGGCTTTCATGCAAGCTCTAACAACATTCATTGGATTGGATGACCCTAAAGATTTGGCAACTATATCTTTGATGCCTGCTACTTCACATATTGCTCTTATTGGCCCGCCCGCAATAATTCCTGTTCCTGAGGGAGCTACTCTTAATAAAACTTTTCCAGCTCCATCTTTCGCAGAAATATCGTGATGTAATGTTCGTCCTTCACGCAATAAAACTTTAGTAAGACTGTTTTTTGCATTTTCTGTAGCTTTTTTTATAGCGTCAGGAACTTGTTTGGATTTACCATGACCAAAACCAATTGATCCAGCTTGGTTACCCACAACTACTAGTGCAGAAAATCCAAATCTTCTTCCTCCTTTAACGACTTTAGCAATTCTATTTATGGAAATTAGTTTGTCTTTTAAATTTGTATCTTTCATCATAATTTATCCTTTAAAATGTTAAACCTTTTTTACGAAGTGTGTCAGCAAATACTTTTATGCGTCCATGAAATCTGTAACTACCTCTGTCAAAATAAACTTTAGTAATTTTTTTCTCCGCTGCTCTTTCAGCAAGAATTGTTGCAACGTCTATCGAAATATCAGTTTTTTTCTTTTTTTGTTTATTTGGATCTTTTTTTAAGGAGCTTGCAGAAACTAGAGTTTTATTACTTTTGTCGTCAATAATTTGCGCAGATATATTTCTTGAAGATCTATATACAGATAGTCTAAATCTAGAATTGTTTACTCTTCTTAATTTACTTCTTGTTCTAAGAGCTCTTTTAATGTTTTTTTTGTTTAGCATGTTATTTCTTTTTACCCTCTTTTCTTAATACATATTGACCTTTTAACTTTATGCCTTTTCCTTTATACGGCTCGATAGGTTTTAGCATTTTAATTTCTGAAGCAACTTTTCCGACTGTGTCTTTGTCAATTCCACTAATTTTAATAGTAGTGCTTTTTTCTACTATTATTTTCACTTGTTTTGGTATCGGATAATTAACATCGTGACTGAAACCGAGTTGAAGATTTAAAATTTCACCCTTTAAGGTTGCTCTAAGACCCACTCCTGTTAAAATTAATATTTTTTCATGCCCAGAGCTCACACCTATAATTGCACTATTAACTAAACTTCTTGTAGTTCCCCACATTCTTCTACTTTCATCGTTCTTTTTTATTAACTTAAAAATCAAATTATTTTCAGAAATTGTAGCCGAAAAAATTTTATCATTAATGGTCAGCTCTTTAGAACCTTTAGGCCCTTTTACTGAAATTTTACCAGAATCTAGTTTAACTTCAGTATCTTTAGGTATATTAATTGGTTTTTTTCCTAGTTTAGACATATTTATTATAAAACCTTACAGATAATTTCTCCACCAATCTTTTGTGTTCTTGCCTCATTATCACTCATAATACCTTTTGATGTAGATACAATAGATATACCTAATCCATTTTGAATTCTTGGTATCGTATCTGCTTTAACATAAACTCTTCTACCTGGTTTAGAAATCCTACTTATTTCTCGAATTACTGGGATGCCGTTGCTATATTTTAAATCAACGTGCAAAATTGGCTTATTTGGCTCGTCAGATAGAATTTTGTAATCAGATATAAAACCTTCTTTTTTTAGTACATCTAATATTCTTTCTCTCATTTTCGATCCTGGAATTTTAACTTTTTTTGAGAATCTCATTTGAGCATTGCGAATTCTTGTGATCATGTCACTTATTGGATCTGCTATAGTCATATTTAAATTTTCTCCATTTTTATTACCAACTTGATTTTGTCATTCCCGGTATTTTACCTGCTAAAGCTAATTCTCTTAGTGCAATTCTTGATATTCTAAGTTTTCTATATACGCCATGAGGTCTTCCTGTAATCTCACATCTGTTTCTTATTCTAGTCCTAGCTGAATTTCTTGGAAGTTTTGAAAGCTTAAGTTGGGCTTTAAATCGCTCATCTAAAGGTAACTTTCTATTTTTGATAATTTTTTTAAGTTCGTTTCGTTTTTTCATAAACTTTTTAGAAAGTTTTATTCTTTTTAAATTTTTTTGTATTGCGCTTGTTTTTGCCATATTATTTATGTTCCTCTTTAATAGTTTTTTTTTTACTTTCTATGAATGGAAAATTCATTTCCTCTAGAAGAGCTTGAGTGGTTTCTTTGTTTTTTCCTGTAGTAACAATAGTGATATCCATTCCTCTAATTCTGTCAACTTTATCAAAATTGATTTCAGGAAAAATTACATGTTCTTTAATACCAAAACTATATCCTCCAAATTTATCAAATCCTTTGATGCTCAATCCTTGAAAGTCTTTAATTCGTGGGAGAGCTATATTTACTAAACGATCTACAAATTCATACATTTTTGAACTTCTTAAAGTAACTTTTATGCCCGCTATAGTTCCTTTGCGTGTTTTAAAATTAGAAATAGATTTTTTAAATACTGTAGTTACAGGTT
>CAJQSJ010000005.1 GCA_905612535.1 uncultured Pelagibacteraceae bacterium
ATTTATAAATTACTTTATAATTTTCTTTATTTGCTTCAAAATATTCTTTAATTTTTTGTTCATTGACATTTATTTTTTGTTTAGTTAAGTCATTTAAATTAATAATATCAACTTCTCTTTCTTGGTTAATTTTATTATAATCAATATTTACCATAAACTCAGAAGGAATTATTCCTCCACCAATAATGTCTAATAATTGTTTTTTACCTTCTTGTTTAATGAGACTTTTTTCAAATGACACAGCACTAATTTTATTTTTAATTAAAAACTTTTCATATTTTATTCTTGAAAATTTGTTTTCTTCTTTAAAAAATTCTTGATTTCTAATTATCTTAGCTAGTGAACTATCACTTAAATTTATATTAAAACTTTTTTGTTCTTGTTCCATTAAGTATTCACCTATAAAATTAGAAAGAAATATTTCTATTTCATCTTTATCAATATTTTTTGACGGATCAGAATATCTTCTTATATATTTAATGAATTTATCTGTAGAAATTTTCTTTTGATCAATCTTGACTATAGTGTTTAAATTTCCTCCAGTAAATAAATTTCCCATACCCCAAAAAACAAATGGTATTGCCACTATAAATAAAAATATTTTAGCAAATATCGTATTTGAAAATTTTCTAAATTTTTCTAGCATTTTAGTCGAAACATTATATTGTTATATAGTAATATACTTTATAAATTAAATTATAAATCATGACAAATAAATTAAAATATTTTGTAGGCAATTGGAAAATGTTTGGTGATTTTAGCTCATTTAAAATTATTAACAAAATAAACAATTTTTATAGCCAAAATAAAACCTTTATAAACTCAAAAATTATTTTTTGCGTTCCAAATACATTAATTTATTTCTTTAAGCAAAAACTTAAGTATAATTCAATTCTTTTGGGAGCTCAAAACTGTCATCACCGTCAACATTATGGACCTTTTACGGGTAGTGTAAATGCAAAAATGCTTAAAAAAACTGGTGCTGATTATATTATTTTAGGTCACTCTGAAAATAGAGCCTCTGGAGAATCTGATAAACTTATTAAAATGAAAGTTGAATCTGCATTAAAAAGCAATTTGACAGTTATTTTATGTATAGGTGAAACTTTACTAGAAAAAAATAAAGGAAAAACTCTTAGTCTTTTAAAAAAACAAATTAGAGGTAGTATAAATAAAAATAAAAATTTATCTAAAATTATTTTAGCATATGAACCAATTTGGTCTATTGGAACAAACAAAATGTTAGATCCTAAAGAAATTCAAAAAATTATTAAATACATAAAATCTTCGTTTTTAAAAATATTCAGAACTCGTAAAGAGCCAATAGTTTTGTACGGAGGCTCCGTTAATGGAAAAAATATTGAACTTATTTCACCTATTAGCGAAATAGACGGTTTTTTAATCGGTGGTGCTTCACAATCATCAAAAAAATTTATTGATATAATCAAAAATTACTATAAATAACCCACATGGTAACAATAATTTTAACTTTTAATATTATAGCGGCAATCTTATTAGTTATAGCGATACTTTTTCAAAAGTCAGAAGGTGGAGCTCTAGGAATTGGTGCTTCTCAAGATAGTTTTGTTTCTTCTAGATCAGCTGGTAATTTTTTAACAAAAACGACAGCCTTTCTAGCTACTTTATTTATTGTTACTAGCATTCTTTTAACTATGGCTTCTCAAGAAAAAATACCCACGACTTCAGTGTTAGAAAAAATTGAAGAAAAACAGGATATGTCAGAACCTCAAATTCCCGAATAATACAATAATATTTATTTTTACTTTTACTTTTAATTAAAATTCTTTATAGTATTCTTCCATGGCGCGATATATTTTTGTCACCGGCGGCGTGGTTTCATCACTTGGAAAAGGATTGACATCAGCTTCCCTAGCATCTCTACTTCAATTAAGAGGTTACAAAGTAAGAATAAGAAAATTAGATCCATACTTAAATGTTGATCCGGGAACAATGAATCCATTTCAACATGGTGAAGTTTTTGTAACTGATGATGGTGCTGAAACAGATTTAGATATTGGTCATTACGAAAGATTTACTGGAATTTCTGCTACAAAATCAGACAACATAACAACAGGAGCTATTTATAGCGATATAATTAAAAAAGAGAGAAAAGGTGATTATTTAGGAGGAACAGTTCAAGTAGTTCCACATGTTACAGACCGAATAAAGAAGTTTATATCTGGTAATGTTAAAAATGAAGATTTTATAATCTGCGAAATCGGTGGAACAGTTGGTGATATCGAAAGTTTACCTTTCCTTGAAGCAATAAGACAATTTTCCAATGACGTTAGCAGAAAAAATAGCTTGTTTGTTCATTTGACTTTGGTTCCTTATCTAAAAGCGTCAGGAGAATTGAAAACGAAACCAACTCAACATTCTGTTAAAGAGCTGAGAAGTTTAGGTATTCAACCAGATATAATTATCTGCAGAACAGAAAAAAATATTCCAAAAGAAGAAAGAAAGAAAATCTCTTTATTCTGCAATGTAGATTACAAAAATGTTATTGAAACCATTGATGTAAAAACTATTTATGAAGCCCCAATCAGCTTTTATAAAGAAAAACTTGATGAAAGAGTATTATCTTATTTTAATATTAAAAACAGACAATCTCCAAATCTTACTCAATGGAAAAACATTGCTTCAAATGTTTTGGGTTCTAAAAAAAGTGTTAATATAGCTATTATAGGCAAGTATGTTAATTTAAAAGACGCTTATAAATCATTAGATGAAGCGCTTGTACATGGAGGAATATCCAATAATCTTAAAGTAAATCTTACAAGAATAGATTCAGAAAATTTAAAAATTAAAAATATGAAATCCTATTTAAATGGCATATCTGGGGTATTAATTCCTGGTGGGTTTGGAAAGAGAGGTAGTGAAGGTAAAATTGCTGCCATAAAATATGCAAGATTGAACAATATACCATTCTTTGGAATTTGTTTTGGTATGCAAATGGCAATTATTGAAGCTGCTAGAAATTTATTAAATATAAGTAATGCATCTACGAGTGAATTTGGTAACAATTGCACACCCGTTGTTGGCTTGTTAGAAGAATGGCAAAAAGGAAAAAAAATATTAAAAGGAAGTGACAAAAATTTAGGAGGAACTATGAGATTAGGTTTATACGAAGCCGTGATAAAAAAAAATTCTTTAATTTCAAAAATATATTTAAGTAATAAAATTAAAGAAAGGCATAGACACAGATATGAAGTAAACTTAAAATACAAAGATAAATTTGAAAAAAAAGGTTTAATTTTTTCTGCTTTATCTCCCGATGGTGCTTTACCAGAAATTATAGAATTAAAGGATCATCCATGGTTTGTTGGCGTTCAGTTCCACCCTGAATTTAAATCAAGACCGTTTACACCTCATCCGTTGTTTTCTTCATTCGTTAAAGCTGCAGAAAACCATAAAGGAAAAAACTAATGCAACAAAAAACAATTAAATGTGGAGGTTTAAGCATATCAAATTCTAAACGTTTCACTTTAATTGCTGGACCTTGCCAATTAGAAAATGAAAAACATGCTCTTGATATAGCTGCAAAACTTAAAGAAATTACTCAAAAACTTGATATTGGCTTAATTTACAAAACCTCTTTTGATAAAGCTAACAGAACAAGCCTTTCAGGAAAACGAGGCACTGGTTTAGAAAACTCTTTACCTATTTTTGATAAAATAAGAAATGATTTAAAAATACCAGTATTAACAGATGTGCATGCGATTGATCAGTGTAAAATTGTTGCTAATCATGTTGATGTTTTACAAATACCAGCTTTTCTTTGCAGACAAACAGATTTATTAATTGCTGCTGCCAAAACAGGAAAGGTTATAAATGTCAAGAAAGGTCAGTTTTTAGCACCATGGGACATGATTAATGTAACTAAAAAATTAGAAGATTCAGGTAATAAAAATATTTTAGTAACCGAAAGAGGGGCGAGCTTTGGTTACAATACTTTAATTTCAGATATGAGGTCTTTACCTATAATGGCAAAAAATGGTTACCCAGTAGTTTTTGATGCAACACACTCAGTTCAGCAGCCTGGTGGTATGGGAGACAAAAGTGGTGGCCAAAGAGAATTTGTTGAATATCTTGCACGAGCAGCTGTTGCTGTAGGTGTGGCCGCAATTTTTATGGAAACACATGAAGACCCAGATAATGCTCCATCTGATGGTCCCAACATGGTACCTCTATCGAAAATGCCAAGCTTACTAGAACAACTTGTTGATATTGATAAATTGATAAAAAATGGCAAAAATAATTAATATTAAGGGTCGTCAGGTTTTTGATAGCAGAGGGAATCCTACTGTCGAAGCAGAAGTTTTTTCTGATGACGGTCATCACGCATCAGCAATAGTTCCATCTGGAGCTTCAACAGGATCGCATGAAGCCTTTGAATTAAGAGACACAGAAAATAAAAACTATCTAGGGAAAAGTGTTTTTAAAGCTACGCAAAATATAAATGGTGTAATATCCAAAAATTTAAATAATTTTGATATTTTTGATCAAAGAAAAATAGATAAAACTTTAATTGATTTAGATGGATCTGAACAAAAAAGCAATTTAGGAGCAAATTCAATTTTAGCAGTGTCCATAGCTGCCAGCAAATTAGCTGCTGTTTGCAAAAATGTTTCACTATTTAAACATTTAGGCGGCACTAATGCCAATCAACTTCCTTTACCTATGATGAATATAATTAATGGTGGAGAGCATGCCAATAATTCCTTAAGAATACAAGAATTTATGATACGACCCGAAAACCCAAAAACATTTTCGGAGTCTATAAGAATGTGTTTTTTGGTAGTTCAAAATTTAAAAAATCTTATAAATTCAAAAAAACTTTCAACCACAGTTGGTGATGAAGGTGGATTTGCACCTGCCTTAACCAGTAATGAAGATGCAATAGAATTTATAATACAATCTATTGAAAAATCAGGTTTTAGACCAGGTAAAGATGTTTCGATCTGTTTAGATGTTGCTTCTAATGAATTGTATAATGACGGTAAATATTCTGTTCGATCCACAAACTTTGACAACCCTGAAAACACTATTGATTACTATTTAGGTTTAGTAAATAAATATCCAATTAAATCAATTGAAGATCCTTTTTTTGAAGACGACTGGGAATCTTGGCAAACATTTATGAAAGCTTTAAAAACTAACAATGTGAATATTCAAGTTGTTGGTGATGACTTATTTGTAACAAACCAGTCAAGACTTAGCAGAGGTATAAATGATGACTCCGCAAATGCAATATTAATAAAATTAAACCAAATAGGAACTCTAACCGAAACATTAGATGTTATTACTTTAGCTCAAAAAAATGGATACAAAACTATAATATCTCATCGATCTGGAGATTCAGAAGATACTTTTATAGCTGATTTGGCAGTTGCAACAAATTCATCTCAAATTAAAACAGGATCTTTGGCTCGATCTGAAAGAGTAGCTAAATATAACCGGTTATTAAGGATAGAAGAGGAGCTTGGAAATTCTTCAAAAATCGCTAAGGTTTAATATAATGGAACTTATAAAAAAAATTAAAAATAAAAAATTTATTATAGTGAACATATTTTTATTTATGTATGTAGTGCTTAATCTTTTAGATGGTGAAAGAGGACTTGTTTCTTATTATGAAAAAATTTATATTAAGAAAAACCTAATTAATGACGAAAATATTTTAAGTTCTAAACTTACTACTGTTGAAAAAAAAAATAATTTACTAACAGAACTTATTGATTTAGATTATTTAGAAATTTTATATAGACAAAAATTTATGGTTGGAAAATCTAAAGAAGAATTTTATACAAGAAACATAAAATGAAAATAAGACACCCAGAAAAAATTAACAATCCCATAAATCCAATAAAAAAAAAACCAGATTGGATAAGAACAAAAATCCATAACACGCAAAATTATTTTAAGACAAAAGAAATAATGAATAAAAAAAAACTTCATACCGTGTGTCAAGAAGCTAGCTGTCCAAATATTTCTGAGTGTTGGAGTAAAAAACATGCAACATTTATGATAATGGGTGATACCTGCACAAGAGCATGTTCTTTTTGTAATGTAATCACTGGAAAACCGGAATCTTTAGACCTATTGGAACCAATAAAAATAGCAACAGCAACAAAAGAATTAAATTTAAAACATGTAGTTATTACCTCGGTTGATAGAGATGATTTAGATGATGGTGGAGCGGATCATTTTGCAAAAGTTATACTTGAGACTAAAAAGTTAAATGAAAATACTACTATAGAAATTTTAACACCTGATTTTTTAAGAAAAAGAGAGTCTTACAAAAAAGTTGTTAATGCTAATCCTGATGTTTTTAATCACAACATAGAGACAGTACCAAGTTTATATCGAAAAATAAGACCAGGATCTAATTATTTTGCTTCTGTAGCCCTATTAAAATCTGCCAAGCAAATTAATAATAAAATTTTTACAAAATCTGGAATCATGATGGGGCTTGGAGAAACCAAAAATGAAGTCTTGCAAGTAATGGATGATTTATTAGAAGCAAATGTAGATTTTTTAACAATTGGTCAGTATTTACAACCTTCTATAAAACATTATCCCTTGCAACGCTATGTTCATCCTGATGAGTTTGATGAACTAAAGAAAATAGCCCTATCAAAAGGATTTTTAATTGTAGCATCTTCTCCTCTTACAAGATCGTCTTATCATGCTGATGATGACTTTAATAAAATGAAAAAATTGAGAGAAGAACAAACTCAATGCCAGCGGCTTCAATAAAAAAAAAAATTCCCTGTACTAAAGAAAACTTAATTAAGATGCTTCTTGATATTGAAAAATATCCAGAGTTTGTTCCTTGGTGCATTAAAGGTAAAATCTGCAAAACAATTGACAGGAATAATAAAGTAGAGATTACTGCCGACTTAACTATAGGTAAAAGTTTTTTTAACGAAACTTATAAGAGTCTTGTAGTTTATAATAAAGATTTAAACTCTATCGTTGTTACTAATATTGATGGTCCCCTAAAACACCTAGAAAACAAGTGGTTTTTTAAACAGATTGGTAATGATACTGAAATAGATTTTCAAATAGATTTTGAGCTTAAAAGTAAGATTTTAAATTTATTCATGATTAAATCTTTTGACACAGGGTTAATAAAAATAGCTGAAGCTTTTGAAAAACGAGCCATCATTCTATTTCATAAGACTTAAAATTAGTTTTAAAGATCTCTTAACAGTAGCTTTCCTGACGTAATTTCTTCCTTTATTTTTAAATAAGAATCTTTTAACATTTATTTTATCATCTTTTTTAACACCTATATAAACTAAACCGATTGGTTTTTCTTTTGATCCACCAGTTGGTCCGGCGATACCAGTTACAGATAAACAAATATCACTTTTACTAATTTTACTTAGATTGTTAACCATAGATAAGCAACATTGCTCACTAACTGCACCATATTTTTTAATAATTTCTTTTGGTACTTTTAAAATAATACTTTTGGCCTGATTTGAGTAAGTAACCAAACCTACAGAAAAAACTTTAGAGGATCCGTTAATGGAAGTAATGAGGCTTGAAAGTAACCCACCGGTGCAAGATTCAGCAAAAGCAATTTTAAATTTATTTTTTTTTAGTAAATTTACAACTCTTTGTGCATCTTTTTCCATATTTAAAAAAATTTTGATTTAATCACTATAAACACAACTAAAGTAATCACAGTATAGAATCCGGCAATAATATCATCAAATATTACACCGAAGCTATTTTTATATTTTTTATCAATTAAATTTATAGGAAAAGGTTTTTTGATATCAAAAAATCTAAATAATAAAAAAATATATATGTAGTACATCAAAGATTCCTGAAAACCCTTGTTACCTCCGTGCGAAATCTGATATAAATACAAAGGTATTGATTGTCCAATTACTTCATCTATGACAACTTCTTTTGGGTCTTTATTATCTCTTTTCTCAATATAGATTTGTACGCCATAGAAAGAGTAAGCAAAAATTAATATTAATGACATTAATATTATTTCATTAGATATTTTAATTATATGGAAAAAATAAAATAAAATAATAGTTGTTAAAATAGATGCACATGTCCCAGGAGCAAACTTAACTTTTCCAATTCCAAAGAAAGTAACAAATATAAAGTTAATTTTATTAATCATATTTATTAACTGATATAATTGCTTCACAAGCTATAGCTTTTTCTTTTCCGATAATACCTAATTTTTCTGTTGTTTTGCCCTTTATATTAATTTGATTTTTTGAAATTTCACAAAGTTTAGAAATATTTTCTATCATTTTTTTTTTATATTTTTTAATTTTTGGTGTTTGAGTTATAATGTTAATATCTAAATTATTTATACTATAGTTTTTAGATTTAATTTTATTCATTACTTTAGTTAACAAAACAGATGATCTAATGTTTTTAAATTTTTTATTTGTATCAGAAAACATTTGACCTATATCCCCCATTTTGCAGGCTCCAAGCAATGCATCGGTTATAGCATGTAAAACAGGATCACCGTCTGAATGACCCAAAGTTCCTAATTTTGATTTAATATACAATCCTGCCAAATAAAGTTTTCTTTTTGGAACTAGTTTGTGAACATCAAAACCAATACCAAAGTATTTTTT
>CAJQSJ010000006.1 GCA_905612535.1 uncultured Pelagibacteraceae bacterium
TGGTTAGAAGAAAAAGAAACGCTCTTAAAATATTTCCTGTTTTTAAAAAAGTTGATACTTGTGCCGCTGAATTTAAATCTTTTACACCATATATGTATTCGACCTATCAAAGAAATTTTTCTATCAAATCTGCATGTGAAGCTGACCCATCTTCAAAAAGAAAAATAATCATTCTTGGTGGTGGACCAAATCGTATCGGTCAAGGAATAGAATTTGATTATTGTTGTTGTCAAGCAAGCTATGCTCTTAAAGAAAAAGGTTTTGAAACAATTATGATTAACTGCAACCCCGAAACGGTTTCTACTGATTATGATACAAGTGATAGACTTTATTTTGAACCACTTAAGGAAGAATACGTAAATAATATTATTATTAGAGAGAAAGAAAAGGGAAGTTTGCTTGGAGTGATCACCCAGTTCGGTGGACAAACGCCTATTAAGCTCGCAAAATTTTTACACGAAAACAATCTTCCGATACTTGGAACACAGTATACTTCTATAGATCTAGCAGAAGACAGAGAAAGATTTAAGGAGCTTTTAGATAAATTAAAATTAAAACAAGCAAAAAGTGGAATAGCAAAATCTTATAAGCAGGCAATCACAATTGCTGAAAAAATCGGTCTACCTTTAATTATTAGGCCATCATATGTGTTGGGTGGCAGGGCAATGGAAATAGTTCATGAAAAAAATCAATTAAAAAACTTTGTAGAAGAGGCTTTTAAGGCCGCAGAAAATAACCCGATATTAATTGATAAATTTATTGACAACGCAATGGAAGTTGATGTTGATGCTATCTCAGACGGAAATGAAGTTTTCATTGCTGGAATAATGCAACATATTGAGGAAGCGGGCATACATTCGGGTGACTCAGCTTGTTGCCTTCCTCCTATATCTATTAAGAAAAAACTATTACTTGAAATTAAAAATCAAACAAAAAAATTAGCACTAGCGCTAAAAATAAAAGGTTTTATGAACATACAGTTCGCAATTAAAAACGATAAAATTTATGTAATTGAAGTTAATCCAAGAGCCAGTAGAACTGTTCCTTTTGTTTCAAAAGCCACCGGGATTCCTTTAGCTAAAGTTGCGTCGGTAGTAATGACTGGAAAAAAACTATCCAATTTTAATTTAAAAAATAAAAATAAAAATATGTACGCTGTGAAAGAAGCAGTATTTCCGTTTAATAAGTTTCCAAATGTTGATGTACTCTTAGGGCCTGAAATGAAATCTACAGGAGAGGTGATGGGCCTGGATAAAGACTTTGGTCTTGCATACGCTAAGAGTCAAATTGCTGCCTCTAATTCATTGCCCAGTAAAGGTTTAGCTTTTATTTCTTTAAAAGATAAACATAAAAGTGAAGGGGTAAATTTGGCCAAAAAATTGGTAGAACTAAATTTCACACTATGTGGAACTGAAGGAACAGCAAATATAATTAAAAAAAATGGAATCAAATGCAAAAAGATAAATAAAACTAGCGGAGGATCTCCTAATATTATTGATGTACTTAACTCAAAGAAAATTGCCTTAGTAATTAATACAGGTGGAGGAAAACGTGCGTATATTATTTCAGATGCTATATCTTTAAGAAGAGCAACCTTAATTAATAAAGTTCCTTACTGCACAAATATGTCTACTGCTTATGCTTGCTTGAGTGCTATAAAATCACTTAAATCAAAAAGAATGGGCATTAAAGAAATTCAAAGTATTGCTGATTAACCTGCTGGCCAATCAGTTTTAAAAGTCACATAATTAATTTGCAAACATCTTCGCTCTTTTTTAATTTCTTTCTTTTCCATCCCGTGCCATGTATCGGGCCCACTACTAAAAAAATATCCATAATTATTTTTATATGGAATTGTTTTAGCCTTTTGCAAATTTTTATCATATAGATCTGTTCCAAGATTTTCAGATTCATTAAATGGATTAATAAACATTAGGCCTGAGATTAATTTTTCCTTAATGTCACAATGTGGTTTTAACCAAAAACCTTGACGATCACAAATAATTTCAACTCTTACGTAGGTTTTGGAAAGGTCTTTTTTGATCAAGTCACCTATATAACTATAAGTATCTTTTGATCTTAGCTCTTCGATTAGATTAGTTAGATGAGGATAAGCTTTTGAATTATTTTTTTCTAAAAAAAACCTAAATTTTATAGCTTTTCCCCCACTGGAAATTCCTTCTCTGAACTTACCTTCTCCACCATCAATAGCTCTTGTTCCATCATAGTTTATATTTATTTTTTTTAGGTCTATAATTTCTGTTTTACAAATTTCAGTAATAGCACCTTTGGTTAATGGTTTATTTAACTCCCAGTGATCAAACGGAGTTTTATAATATTTTAATCTTTCTTTTAAAGAATTTAAAAATTCCATAGTACTAATTTTTTATTTTTTTATTAATTTGTATAGCTATTCTTTCTGCTTCATTAAACTTATTATATTTCCAACTTTCAACTGTTTCACCTAAATCTCTAATAACACCCATATCTTTAAATAGCTGAAAGAATTTTTTAAATCTATAGTTGTTTCTTTTTGGCTTCATATGAGCAACAAATACAGGCTTGCCTGACGTTGCAGCTTCTGAAATCATAGATGTAGAATCGCAAGTGACAACTATATGAGTGGCTAAAGCTAATGAAGATAAATATGCCTGCTTATTTACTGAGTTTATAACATGGGCATCTGATTTAAATTCCTTGATTGCTAAATCAATTATTTTTTGAGGAGTTCTTGCGGACGGTACTACTAATGTTGAATATCCTCTGGAAATAAAATTAAACTTTATTTTATCAAATATTTTAATCAACTGATCATTGCTGAATTTGTAATATTTATTTGGTCCACCTAATATTAATGAAACTATCTGTTGATTTTTAACTTTGTTAGATAAATAATCTTTCGCATTACTAATTTCTAATTCGGTAATATAATGAATAGCGCCTTTTGAATTTATTACATTATTACCTTTTAAATTGTCGTGTTCAGGTGAAATAATAATATCAAAATTATTTGAATTCACTTTAGGATCTTGAATATGAATTGTAAATATCTTTGGATTTTTTTTCTTAAATAAAATAGATGCAATTACACTTTTTCTGCCACATGAAATAATTAGATCTGGAACTTCATTGTTAATCAAGTATGATTTATCTTTTAAAACAATTTTTGAAACTGGCGTAACGCTAGGAGGTATTATGGTCCATGGAAAATTTAATCCAACTATTTTATGATAATATTCAACTTTTAAAGCTTTAGCCATTCCTTCAACTTGGCTTATCATGCCGTGCATTCCTTCGGTAAGGAGTAGAGCTTTTAATTTTGCCATATATACCTATATATATTTCTAAATACAATTTATCCACAGCATAATAAAAATGTTTTAATTAAAACAATAAACCTTTATACCTCCTCTATGGAAATATGCGTATTGAAGAAGATATCAAACTGGACTATGGCGATGTTTTGTTTAGGCCTAAACGTAGTACGCTATCGAGCCGTAAAGACGTAGAACTTAAACGTACCTATAAGTTTAAATACAGTAAGCATCAATGGTCAGGAACTCCGATCATAGCTGCTAATATGGATGGCGTTGGCGAGTTAAACATTGCAAAAATTTTATCTAAATTTGAAATAATGACATGTTTAACAAAACAACATGATCTTAAAGTTATTAAACGCAATGCTGCAATTAAAGACATTTTTCCACATATTACTTTAAGTACAGGTACCAGTGATAAAGATTACAAAAGATTAAATGAAATTTTGAAAGAATTTAGTTTTTTTGAATTTATATGCATTGATATTGCAAATGGTTATTCTGACCATTTTAGTAAATTTGTTAGATCAGTAAGAGAAAAATATCCAACTAAAACTATAATTGCAGGAAATGTAGTAACGGCTGATATGACTCAAGAATTAGTAATGAGTGGTGCCGATATAGTAAAAGTTGGAATTGGACCGGGAAGTGTTTGCACAACCCGCATACAAACTGGTGTTGGTTACCCTCAACTTAGTGCTGTTATAGAATGCGCTGATGCTGCTCATGGTCTTGGAGCACATATCATTGCGGATGGTGGCTGTACTTGCCCAGGTGATGTTGCAAAAGCATTTGGTGGAGGCATAGTCGGCGAGGTTGGTTGGAAAAAATTGAGAATTGGAGGACATGATTATTTAGGAGAGGCTTTTCTCGATTTTCAGTTAAAAATTAAAGCTTTAAAAGACCAAGGTATCATTCTAGCTGTAGCTAGTAAAAACGAAGAAACAACAGCTGTTGATGCAATAAATAATCATCCAGAAATGGTTTTGTCTATGAATGACTTTGCCACTTATAGAATTAATTGGGAAGATAAAGCAAAAAATATTTCTGAAATAGTTAATGAACTTAATTTAGGATTACAATCTGTGGTATTTTTCGATGATAGTTCTTTCGAGAGAGAAAGAGTTAGAGCAATTTTGCCTGAAGTATTTGTGCCA
>CAJQSJ010000007.1 GCA_905612535.1 uncultured Pelagibacteraceae bacterium
AATTATAGATATTGATTCAAGTTATGTTGATATTGAGTCTGAAGGAGAATCTTCAGAAAATAAAGAAAAATCAAAAGATAAAAAACAAAATGTCGATAAACCAGACAAAACTAAGCGTGACCTGAAAGAAAAAAATATTGAAAAAGAAAATGAAACTTTGGAAGAAGATGAATTTAATCCCTCGCTAGCTGTTATGGAGGCAGAAATTAAACCTCAAGTTATCTTGTCAATGAATTTTTTATACAAAAACTATCTTAAAATAATTAAATACCAAAAAGAAAAATTAGATTGTGCCTTAAATGCGAAAGAATTTTCAAAATCAAAAGAAATTGGATATCAAAAAATTCAAAACGAAACTGCAAACAAAATAAAAACATTGCAGTTAAGTCAGTCTGTTATAGAAGATCTAACACAGGCCCATTATGTTGAAAATAAAAAAATTATTTCACTAGAAGGCCTTCTAATGAGAACTGCACAAGAAAATAAAATTTCACGTGAAGAGTTTCTTAAATACTATTTAGGAAATGAAATAAATCCAAATTTTGAATCATTTTTAAGTGGAAATGATAAGTGGAAAAGTTTTTTTAAAAAGGAAAAAAAAGAATTTAATGAAATTAGAGAGAGGTTAGTTGAGTTCAGTAACAAAAATGGATTGCCAGTAAACGAGTTCAAACAAATAGTTAGTAAAATAAAAAAAGGTGATAAAGAATCAAGAATAGCAAAAAAAGAAATGGTTGAAGCTAATTTAAGATTAGTAATATCAATTGCAAAAAAATATACTAATAGAGGGCTTCAATTTCTAGATTTAATTCAAGAAGGTAATATTGGTCTAATGAAAGCTGTAGATAAATTTGAGTATCAAAGAGGGTACAAGTTTTCTACCTATGCTACTTGGTGGATAAGACAGGCCATAACAAGATCCATAGCTGACCAAGCTAGAACAATAAGAATACCGGTTCATATGATAGAAACGATTAATAAACTTGTGAGAACCTCAAGACAAATTTTAAGTGAAAGAGGCAGAGAACCAACGCCTGAAGAGCTTGCTAAAAAACTGGCAATGCCTCTAGAAAGAGTTAGAAAAGTTTTAAAAATATCCAAAGAACCTATTTCTTTAGAAACACCAGTTGGAGATGAAGAGGACAGTAGTCTTGGTGATTTCATAGAAGATCAAAATGCCTTGCAACCACTTGACGCTTCAATCAGATCAAATTTGGGAGAATCGACTACTAAAATTTTGGCTACTCTAACTCCAAGAGAAGAGAGAGTTCTCAGGATGAGGTTTGGAATTGGAATGAATACAGATCATACGCTAGAGGAAGTTGGCTTACAGTTTTCGGTAACAAGAGAAAGAATAAGACAAATCGAAGCAAAAGCTTTGAGAAAACTTAAACACCCCAGCAGATCAAAACATTTAAAAAGTTTTTTAGAAAAATAAAATTTTTAATCTTAAATGATTAAATTATTCTGGAACACACATAATCAAAAAAAAATTAATGGTATTGAAGATAGAGATTTTATATGGGGAAAGTACCATAGAGAAAACTCAGAATACCTCTATATTAGAGGAAAATTATTTTATAAAAGTGAACTATATTACCCAGCTATAGATATTTTGTTGGTAGCATTAGAATTTGGTGAAAATAATAAAATTTATGAACTTTTATCAGAAATTTATAACATTATTGGAAATAAAGAATTAAGTTCCAAAATTTTAGATACAAATTTAAGATTAACAACAGTAAACATGCTCAAAAATGAGTTATCTTGAATCTATCGAAAATAGACAATTAGAAACGCTATGAAAAAAAATATTATTAATATTAAAAAAAAAGAAGGAATTAAATTTGCAAAATTCACCGGCGATAACAATGGAATACACATAAATGAAGAAGTTGGAAATAACTCAATTTATGGAGAAAACATAATCCACGGTGTACTGATAATATTAAAAACTTTAGAAAAAATTAAATTTAAAAAAAACTATTCATATGTGAAAGTATCATTTGAAGAGGGATTTAAGTACAAGCATGATATTGCTTTACAAAGATTAAAATTTACTAAGTCTAAAATTTTTTATAATTTAATCCAACAAAATAGTATTAATGCGAAAATAGAAATAGGAATTTTTCCACAAAGCTACCAAGTCAATAAATTAGGAAAAGAAAATTTAAAAAAAAAATATTTAGTATCAACTAAAAAAACCAAAGAACTTATTTTTAAAAGCATTCCAAAAGATCTAGTGTTGGCTCTAAGCAAATTAACAAAATATGTTGGAACAGTTTATCCAGGAAAAAACTCTTTAATATC
>CAJQSJ010000008.1 GCA_905612535.1 uncultured Pelagibacteraceae bacterium
TCCATATCCCACAATTTTTGCATTATCCTTTTTCAAATTATTTATGTTTTTTCTTACGTTATCTCTAATAAGATAAACTTTTTTCGCAAAATCTTGATAGGTTTTATATTTCTTAATTCCGTATAAATTTTCTTCTTGTAAGGTTTTTTTAACACTAGTTTCAACCTTAATTTTTTTTCCTTTCTTGATAAAAATTCTTAATGATCCACCATGTGTATTGATTTTTTCAGCTCTATATATTGAAGCGTCTATTCTGTTAAAAAAGTTTACTAAAGACGTCAAGGACCAATAATTATAATGTTCATGGTATATATTATCAAAAGTTAAATCTTTCAATGTGTTCATTAAATATTGTACTTCGATTATTATAGTGCCATTTTTGCTTATAAGTTTTAACATGCAATCTGCCATTTCTTTTAATTTATCAGCATGTGCAAAAACATTAGATGCTAAAATTATATCAGCATTTTTTTTAATTTTCTTTAAATTCTTTTTTTCAAGAAAACCATTAAATGTTTTAATTTTATTTTTATTTGCTAATTTTGATAAGTTTTTGGCAGGTTCTATTCCTAGAATATTTTTGAAACCTAGATCTTTAAAAGGTTTTAGAGCTACTCCGTCGTTACTACCTATGTCTAAAATGTAAGCTTTTTTTTTATTTAATTTAAAATCTTTTACATATTTGTTCGCTGCATTAACAAAGTGTTCTTTGAAAGATTTAGATGTTGATGAAGTATATAAATAATTAGAAAACATTTTTTTGGGGTCAACCGCAACCGATAGCTGACAGTTACAGCAGTTAGCACAAAAATTTACTTCCAATGGATATAAATCGCACTTTTCATCTTTTTTATTTAATAAGTTATTAGCTAGGGGTTGGTACCCTAATGAAAGAACTCTTTTTAAATTAGTGCTTCCACAAGATCTACAATCAAACTTATAACACCCTAGCAAAAGATCTCTTTCTTTTTCATCTACAAAAACATGTTTAATTGTATGTGTAACTCCATAATTATCATGCTCCCTTTCCCCTCTAACTAAATTCAAAAAAGTTGTATCTTTAGTAAAAACCATTGTATGCGCAACGTTTGGTTTTATTATTGATAATTGGCCTTCGTTAACTACCTGTGTAATTTTCGGAGAATTTGGATTTAATATATCTTGAAAAATTTCAATAATTTGTCCTTTTGTAAATAAACATTTTTGCTCTTGCTGTGGATGAAAGTGATTAGCTCTAATTGTTCCTTTCTTAGAATCTATCAATCCAATCATATTTATTGGTTCGGTTAACTCATGATTGCTAATTTTACCTCTTGAATCAATGAATTCATTCTCTCCATCTCTTACATGTTCCAAGTCTTTAATTAAACTTTGTTTAGACCATTTAAGAATCATTTCTTTGATACTTTCATCTAATGTATAGAGAAATTTGAAACTAGTATTTAAAATTTTTTCATTGGATAATGAGAACCCCATATTTGGAACCTCATCATTGGTTTCTTTTAAAGTTATTTTTGGATTGTGTTTTTTGCAAATTTCTGCAACTTCTTTTACAGTTACTGTATCTTTTGTTAAATTAAATATATCAGAAGAAATATCTTCTCTTTCTTCCATAAACTTAAAGCATCTCGCAACATCAATAAGAGGAGATAAACTTTTAATCTGCCTGCCTCCAGAAAAAAGTTTTAATGTTCCGTTTTGTGAGGCAATTTTTGAAAAAAGGTTAGGCATTATATCAATACGAGCTGTATCAGTTGAATATCCATAAACAGAACCTAGTCTTAAAATGATATAATTTTTTCCAGAGTTTTTTAATTGTTTTTCATTAATGGATTTAGAAAGCGCATATGCAAGTTTAGGTTTGGTTTCTTCGTTTTCAAGTATATCGTTCTTAACTTTATCAATACCCTCGTAAACTACGTGCGTAGAAGGAAAAATAATTTTGCACTTGTCGCTTATTGCATCAAGAATATTTTGGGTGCCCACCTCTCCAACTAGTTTAATTTTAGAATCGTTTTCTACATTGCTCTCACTTTTAACTCTAGGGACATCTGTTATTCCAGCGAGGTGATGAACAACATCAGCATCTTTACAATAATTTTTTATCAATTCTTTATCTAATATATCTCCATGCACAAAATTCATGTTCCAATTTCTTATCTGGTTAACTCTTTCGGAAATAAACCTATTATCGATAACTGTAATTTGATTATTCCAACTTACACCTGAATAAATCTTGCAAAGCTCAGTACCTATGTAACCGAGTCCACCAGTAATAACTATTTTTTTAGACATTGTTGTTCTTGTGCTTTATTAATTATATAAATTATTATATATACTAATAATTAAATATTCCATTTATATATGAAAATCTATGATTGTTTTATGTTTTTTGACGAAGAGATGGTGCTAGATCTTCGTTTAAATATTTTAAATAAATATGTAGATAAATTCGTCATAAATGAAGCAACATATTTGCATAGTGGAAAACCAAAAAAATTAATTTTTGATATTAATAAGTATAAAAAATTTAAAGATAAAATCATTTATAATATAATTGATAAGCAGCCACAAGGAATTGAAAAAATTTATGAGACCGATAACGATGAAAATGATAAAAAAGGTGAAAAATTAGTCAACAATAGTAGCAAGAGAGAACATTATCAAAGAGAGTGCCTTGGTAATTCACTCGATGAAGCGGATCCAAATGATATTATATTATGTAGTGATCTTGATGAAATTCCTAATTTAGAAAAAGTTAACTTTAAAAAAATAAAAAAAAAAATAGTTATTTTTAAACAAAAATTCTTTTTCTATAAGTTTAATTTACTTTACGATGAAATATCATGGTATGGAACTAGAGCATGTAAAAAAAAGCATTTAATTAATCCTCAGTGGTTAAGAGATATAAAAGTTAAATACTACCCTTTATGGAGATTAGATACGGTTTTTTCTAAAATGAAATATTCAAGTATTCACCGTGTGGAGAATGGTGGGTGGCATTTTACAAATATTAAAACACCTGAAGATATCGAAAAAAAGTATTTAAATTTTCTTCATCATCAGGAATATGAATATAGTGGTTTAAAATTAGAAGATATAAAAAATATGGTTGAAAATAATAAAGTTATATATGACCACAAAGCTGATCAAAAAGCTTATAAATGGAAAGGTAATAAATCTCTAAAAAAAATATCATTAAATGAGATGCCTAATTATATAAAAGAAAATACTAAAAAATATATAGAATGGTTAGAAATTTAATGTGTGCTTTTTGTTGTAGGATTCTGATCGCTTTTAGGGTTGGGAAACCATTTTACAGGTTTAAGTTCAGCAGTAAGTGCTATTTTTAATACTTCATCAACATTTTTTACAGTAACTATTTCTATTTTATCTAAAATTTTTTTCGGAATTTCAACTAAATCTTTTTTGTTATCATCCGGTATTAAAACTTTTTTTATTCCTGCTCTGTGGGCCGCTAAAAGCTTTTCTTTAAGTCCACCTATGGGAAGAACATGCCCTCTTAGAGTAACCTCTCCCGTCATAGCAATATTTTTATTTACTGGTATACCAGTTATAGATGAAACTATTGATGTCACCATTGCTATACCTGCTGATGGTCCATCTTTTGGAGTTGCACCTTCTGGTACGTGAACGTGAAAATCTTTAGTTTCAAATATTGGCGGTATAATTCCAAATTCTAATGATTTAGATCTTATATAAGATTTGGCTGCTTTTACTGACTCTTGCATGACCTCACCTAACTTTCCGGTGATTTGCATTTTTCCTTTTCCGGGCATTGTCGCTGATTCAATTTTTAAAATTTCACCACCATATTCTGTCCAAGCTAATCCTGTAACAACACCAACTTTATCATCAGTTTCTATTTCGCCATAATTAAATTTTTGAACACCTAAAAAATCTGATATATTTTTTGAATTTATTTTAGTGTCGACATTAGCGTCTATCATGATATTTTTTACAGTTTTTCTAGCTAGTTTAGATATTTCCCGTTCTAAATTTCTAACTCCAGATTCTTTAGTATAATCTTGAATTATATTTTTTAATGCCGGCTGATCTAAGTTCCATTCTTTTTTATCGAGACCATTCTCTTTTATTTGTTTAGGAATTAAATAATTATTAGCAATATTAATTTTTTCCTCTTCTGTATACCCTGGAATTCTTATAACTTCCAATCTATCAAGTAATGGGGGTAATATATTTAACGTGTTGGCGGTAGTTACAAACATTACATCTGAAAGATCATAGTCAACTTCTAAATAATGATCGTTAAATGCTTTGTTTTGCTCGGGATCTAAAGCCTCTAACAATGCTGAAGAAGGGTCCCCTCTGTAATCATTTCCAACTTTATCAATTTCATCTAACAAAAAAAGTGGATTTTTTGTTCCGGCTTTTTTCATTAACTGAATAATCTTTCCTGGAAGTGATCCAATATATGTTCTTCTATGACCTCTAATTTCCGCTTCATCTCTAACGCCACCTAATGACATGCGCACAAACTTCCTGCCTGTAGATTTAGCAATAGATTTACCCAAAGATGTTTTTCCAACCCCTGGAGGTCCTACAAGACATAAAATTGCCCCCTTAACCTTGCCTACTCTTTTTTGAACGGCAAGGTATTCTAAAATTCTTTCTTTTATTTTTTCTAAACCATAATGGTCTTCATCTAGTATTTTTTGTGATTCCTTAAGATTTATAGAGTCTTGAGATTTATCTTTAATAAACCACGGAAGTTCTGTCATCCAATCAAGGTAATTTCTGATTACTGAAGCCTCAGCTGACATAGAGCTCATTGATCTTAATTTTTTTAGTTCAGCAAAACATTTTTTAGTTACTTCTTTGGGCATTTTTGCTTTTGTAATATTTTTTTGTAACTGGGCAGTTTCGTCTTTGCCATCTTCAATGTCACCCAGCTCCTTTTGGATGGCTTTCATTTGCTCGTTTAAATAATATTCTCTTTGAGTTTTTTCCATTTGATTTTTTACTCTTCCTCTTATTTTTTTCTCAAAGCTAGTAACATTTATTTCTTTGTCGATATGTTCTAACAACTTATCTAATCTTGTTTTTAAATTAAGAGTTTCCAATAACTTTTGTTTTTCTGAAATCGATATATTTAACTGTCCGGCTATGTGATCAGCTATTTTTGATGGTTCCTTTTGATCTTTTAAGTTTGATGAAAGTTCAAAAGAAAATTTTTTATTTAATGATGATAATTTTTCTAACTTTCTTACCAAGGCAATTGAAAAAGCTAATAAGCTCGCTTTATCTTCGACCAAATCTGTCACTGGTTCAAATGTGCTTTTTAGAAAATCTTCATCATGTTTAAATTGTGATATTTTAACTTTGTTAGTGCCTTCAACTAAAACTTTAACTGTTCCATCAGGTAATTTTAATAATTGCAATATTTTTCCCTCACATCCAAAGGAGTAAAGATCCTTTGAATCTGGGTCGTCTATTTCAGCGTTCTTTTGTGTAATTAAAACAATTTTCTTATTAGTTTTCATCACTTCATCTAATGCTTTAATTGATTTATCTCTCCCAACAAATAAAGGAACTATCATGTTGGGGAAAACAACTATATCTCTAAGTGGTAGAGTTGGAAAATACTGTGTTATACTCATATTGCTAGTATATGGGTATTAACTATACAATTTCAACTTATTTATTATGCTGCGGTGGTTTTTTTATTTTTTGAGTAGACAGCTTTTGGTTCAGTATTGTTTTTTACAACACCTAAATCAATAATTATTTCACTAACGCTTTCCATCGAAGGGAGTTTGAACATTGTCTTTAATAATAGTGTTTCAATGATAGACCTCAAACCCCTGGCGCCGGTCTTTTTCTTAACGGCTTTTTTTGCAATTTCTAAAATAGCATCTTCATTAAAAGTTAAAAGAACGTTCTCAAATTCAAAGAGTCTTTTATACTGTTTGATTAAGCAATTTTTTGGTTCTTTTAAAATTTTTACTAAAGACTTCTCGTTTAATTCTTCTAAATTTGCTAATATTGGCATTCTACCTATAAACTCTGGAATCAAGCCATATTTAATTAAATCTTCAGGTTCTAAGTTTTTCATTAGATCACTTGTGGGTTGGTCTTGAAAATGTTTTACCTTTGCTCCAAAACCAATGGATGTTTCTGAGCCTCTTTTTGCTATAAGTTTGTCTAAACCTGCAAACGCACCTCCACAAATGAACAATATATTTGTGGTATCTACTTGTAAAAATTCTTGCTGGGGATGTTTTCTTCCTCCTTGAGGCGGGACACTTGCGATGGTGCCTTCCATTATTTTTAATAGTGCTTGCTGCACACCTTCGCCAGATACATCTCTGGTAATTGACGGGTTTTCTGATTTTCTACTTATCTTATCAACTTCATCTATATAAACTATTCCACGTTGAGCTTTTTCAACATTGTAATCTGCGGCTTGCAAAAGTTTAAGAATTATATTTTCAACGTCTTCACCAACATAACCTGCTTCTGTTAAAGTGGTAGCGTCAGCCATTGTAAATGGAACGTCCAAAATTCTTGCTAAAGTTTGTGCCAATAAAGTTTTTCCACATCCTGTAGGGCCGACTAACAAAATATTAGATTTAGATAGCTCTACATCGTTAGAATCTTTTGAAACGTAATTTAAACGCTTATAGTGATTATGAACCGCGACTGACAAAACTTCTTTAGCATGAGGTTGGCCTATAACGTAATCATCTAATACTTTACATATTTTTTGGGGAGGAGGGACACCTTCTTGTGTATTAACAAAAGAGTCTTTGTTTTCTTCTTTGATGATATCCATGCATAATTCAACACACTCATCACAAATAAAAACTGTTGGTCCTGCTATTAATTTTCTAACTTCGTGTTGACTTTTTCCACAAAAAGAACAGTAAAGAATATTTTTATTATTATTGTCAGCCATATAAATATTTTTAACGAATCAGATATTTATAAACTAAACTAAAGTTGGGATTTATCAAGCTCAAGTTGTGTACAACAACAAAATGTAGTGGTCTAAATTCTTTTCTCCACTACTTCATCAATTAAACCGAATTCTTTAGCCTCAGTTGCTGTCATAAAATTATCTCTTTCAAGAGCTTTTTGAATTTGTTCTTCGCTTTTTTTTGTATGTTTAGAATAGATTTTATTCAATCTTCCTTTAAGCGCTATAATTTCTTTAGCATGAATTTCAATATCAGTTGCTTGGCCTTGATACCCTGCCGATGGTTGGTGCACCATTATTCTTGAATTTGGCAATGAAAATCTTTTTCCTTTTTCTCCGGCAGCTAACAAAAAAGATCCCATTGAGCTAGCTTGACCAATACATAAAGTCGATACAGCAGGTTTTATATATTGTATGGTATCATAAATTCCTAGGCCTGATGTAACAATACCTCCAGGGCTATTAATATAAAAAGATATTTCCTTCTTCGGGTTTTCAGATTCTAAAAAAAGAAGTTGTGCTGTAATTAAAGTTGAAACACTATCGTTTACTGGACCGACTAAGAAAATGATACGCTCTTTTAAAAGTCTAGAGTAAATATCGTATGCTCTTTCTCCTCTATTTGATTGCTCAACAACCATAGGTATTAGAGTATTCATTTGTTCATCAATATTTTTATTCATAACGAATCAGTAAATTGATTTATACAACTAATGGTTACTTTTTTCTAATTTTTTTATTGTTTGCCTTGGTTTTGGTGGGCTTTTTTGATTTTTTAGTCTTTATTTTGTTAGCTGAGATAGTTTTTTTTTTTTTAGAATGATCATGATCTTTATGTTTTTTTTCATGCTCCAATTTTAAAATATTTTCAGCTTCATCAACGGAAATGCTATTAGTTATTTTTTTTGCTTTTTGCTTAATAAAATTGATAATTTTATCTTCATATATAGAGCCTCTTAAGCTGGATTCTGCAGATGGGTTTTTTTGATAATATTCTAAAACTTGTTTTTGCTGACCCGGCATTGATTGAACTTGTTTTTGAATTCCTGCTCTTAATTCTTCTTCATTAACTTTTAAATTATTTATATCTCCAAATTCATTTAATACTAAACCTAACTTTATTCTCTTTTTAGCAATGCTTTCTGCGTTTTTCTTATTTTTTTCTATTTCTTGACTTTTTAGGTCCTGAGTCATTAATGACAATTCCTGTTCAATTAAATTTTTAGGTAAATCAAAATTATGCAATTTTTCAATTTGTTCTAATATATTTTCTTTTGCAATAGTTTCTAAGCGCGATTTATATTGATCTTGTATTTGCTTTGTGACCAGTTGCCTTAAATCGTTTAGATCTTTGGCTCCAAGATTTTTGGCAAATTGATCATCAATTTTTATTGTTTCAGCTTTTTTAATATTTAAAATTTTGCATTTAAAAATTGCTTTTTTCATTGCATATTCCTTTTTGGGATAATTTTCAGGTAATATTGCAACAACTTCCTTTTCTTGGTTTTTTTTAATCCCTTTAAGTTGAGAATCGAATCCTTTTATAAATAAATCTTTTCCTAAAACTATCTGTGTATTTTTGCCTTCTCCGCCTTCAAAATTTTTTTCATCTATAGTTGCTTGATAATCAAAAACAACCATGTCTCCATTTTCTGCTCTTTCATTTTCATTCTTGTCTTTAAAATTGTCTTGATTTTTTGCTATATCCTCTATTCTTTTGTTTACGTTTGAATCTGTGATTTTAATTTCGTAATCATTAAATTTAATATTTTCAATTGGTTGGAGTTTAATAGTAGGAAGTTCATCAATTTCTAAAGTATATTGTAGATCTTTGCCCTCACCGTGAGATGTAAGATCAAGTTTTGGTTGTCCTGCCACTTTAATTTTTTTGTCTTCAATGACTTTTTTTGAGCTTTCTTTTAAAATATTTTCTAACACTTCTCCATATATCGCTTTACCAAATTGCATCTTCAGGACATCAACTGGTACTTTACCAGGTCTGAACCCCTTCATGTTAACTGTTTTGCTTAGTTCAACTAACCTACTCGCAATTTTTTCTTCAATAGTTTTTTTTTCGATAAAAACTTTAAGATTTGTTTTTAGTCCTTTTTTGGAATCAACAGTTACTTTCATAATTTCTTGGTGGGCAAGAAGAGACTCGAACTCTTAAACCTTACGGTACTAGTTCCTAAGACTAGCGCGTATACCAATTCCGCCACTTGCCCCGCTGGTGTAATATCAAATTAAAAGATAATCTCAAAGCAATTAAGTTAATTTAGTTTTATTCCCTTTTTTTACAATATATATTCCAATAATAACAGCTATCAAAGAAATAATGACTTTTGGAGTAATTTCTTCATTTAAAATTAAAAAACCTAAAATCACACCAAAAATTGGTATTAAATAAGCAACTTGTGCCTGAAAAACTAAACCATTATGCACAAGAATATGAAACCTTAAAAGCCAGGCAATTCCTGTAGAAAAAACACCAAGATATATAAGTGAAAGTGTAGAATCTAACCTTGGAGTTAAGTTCCACGGTTGTTCTAGCGCTAGAGAAATTGGTAATAGCAATATACTTCCCCAAATTAAGATTGAAGCTGTAACGTTCTCATTTTTTTTATCACCAATTTTTAAAGTTAATAGTCCACCAACAACATAACATGTTGAGCCACATAAGATTAGAATAGCTGATATAAAATTATATTCATTAATTAAAATATTATCCGAAAACAAAAAAACTATACCGGAAAAACCTACTAATATACCAAAAGTTTTTATTAAGTTAATTTTTTCACTTTTTGTAAAAAGGTGTGCTAACAAAGTTGCGCTTAATGGTGTGCTGGCCATTAAAATTGCTGCAAGATTACTTTGAACTTTTTGAACCCCAAAGGCAATTAAAAAAAAGGGAATTGCTAAGTTTACGAGACCAATTATTGCAAACCAATACCAATCTTTCGAAAAAGCCTCTATTTTAATTTTTTTAAAATAACAAAGTAATACTACTGGTATAGCGCCAAAAAATATTCTTAAAAAAGCTATTGTTACTGGACCGTAAGAATATGTGGCTATTTTAATATTAAAAAAAGCAGATGCCCAAATAAAAGATAAAAGAACTAGTAAAAAATAATCTATAGCTTTTGTTTTTCTCATTCGGTCAACTCAAATTCTGAACCATTGGTAATTTCAACTAATTGATCATAGGTAATTTTAAAAACACAATTAGGATGGCCGGCAGCCGCATACAAATTAATAAATCGACTAAGAGATTTATCAATAAAAACATTTAGTTTTTTAACGTGGGCAACTGGGGAAACTCCACCGATCGTAAATCCTGTATACATTTTTACTTCGTCTGCATTAGCCATTAATATTTCATCTATTTTTAGAATTTTTTTTATTTTTTTAAATGAACATCTCTTATCACCAGCTACTAAGCAAATTAAAAAGTTATTACCCGCTTTAACCAATAAACTTTTAACAATAGCTCCTACATCGCATTTTAAAGCTTCTGCTGCATTTAAGGCAGTTTTAGCAGTTGTGTTTAAAACTATAATTTTTAAATCAGAGTTACGACTTGTTAAAAATTCTTTAACTCTTTTTACTGAAGCTTTGCTTAACAAATTTTCCATTTTATTGATTATGCGTTATGTCTTAGTTGCATATCTGTTATTTAATATATTCACTTCATTAACATATAAAATTAGATTAATGATACAACCCGAAGGTTTAAATAAAAAGATTTAGTTATTAACAAATTGTATATATAGTAATAATGAAAATGAGCTCTAGCAGTAAAATATTAAAATTAATAAAAAATAAAGAAATTGAATACGTAGATCTTCGATTTACAGATCCTAGAGGCAAGCTTCAGCATGTCACTATGGACGGAGGTATAGTTGACGAAGAGATGTTAAATGAAGGAACTTTTTTTGACGGTTCTTCTATTGCGGGATGGAAAGCTATAAACGAGTCTGATATGATTCTTAAACCTGATCTTGAAAGACAGATTATAGACCCTTTCACTTCTCACAACACGTTAATTTTGTTTTGCGATGTATTAGATGCAATAAAGAGAAATCCCTACGAAAGGGACCCTAGAAGTACAGCAAAAAAATCTGAGGAATATTTAAAAAAAACTGGAATTGCAGATAAAGCTTTTTTTGGGCCAGAAGCGGAGTTTTTTGTTTTCGATGATGTTAAATTCAAAAATGACATGAATGAAACTGGTTTTAAAATTGATAGTTCTGAAGGACCTTATAATACAGGTAAGGATTATGAAAATGGTAACATGGGTCATCGCCCAGGAATTAAAGGTGGATATTTTCCAGTACCTCCTGTTGATAGCGCGCAAGACATGAGGGGAGAATTTTTAAAAGCACTTAAAGACATGGGTATCAAGGTAGAAAAACACCATCACGAAGTTGCGCCAAGTCAACACGAGCTTGGTATGTACTTTGGACCATTAACTGATCAAGCCGATAACATGCAACTTTATAAATATGGAGTTCAAATGGTTGCACATTCTTTTGGAAAAACAGCAACCTTTATGCCAAAGCCTATCAAGGGTGACAATGGATCGGGTATGCACGTGCATCAATCATTGTGGAAAGGAAGCTCGGCATTATTTTCTGGAGATAAATACTCCGGGCTTTCAGATGTGGCTTTAAATTATATAGGAGGTATTCTAAAGCATGCAAAAGCTATTAATGCTTTTGCTAATAGCACCACCAATAGCTACAAAAGATTAATCCCTGGTTTTGAAGCTCCAGTTCTTTTAGCTTATTCAGCTAGAAATAGATCTGCTTCATGTAGAATACCTATAACAATGAATAAAAAAGCAGCTAGATGTGAAATTAGATTTCCGGATGCAGCGGGGAATCCCTACTTAACTTTTGCGGCAATGTTAATGGCTGGAATAGATGGTATTAAAAATAAAATAAATCCTGGGAAACCTGCTGACCAAGATTTATATGCTATGGCAGAAGATGAAGTAAAAAATATTCCTACTGTATGCGGTTCTTTAAGAGAAGCTATGGAAAGCCTAGATACCGACAGAAAATTCTTAACTCAAGGCAATGTTTTTACTGATGATCAAATTGATGCATACATAGCTTTAAAGTTTGAAGAAATTTACAAACTCGAACATTCTCCGCACCCTATTGAGTTTGAGATGTATTATAGCTCTTAATCCTTAGCATAATTTTATTTTAAAAAATTTAGTTATTACTTAATGTAAGAAAATATGCAAAATGTAGATTATGATAGATTTTTTTAAAAATTTAGACTTAACAAGAAGGCAGGCTGAAAAAATTATTGATGACACTTTGTTGAATAAAGATGATGGAGAGCTGTATCTTCAAGATTCAATCAATGAAAATGTTACTTTAGACGACGGTAAAATAAAAAATACAAATTTTTCAAAAACACATGGAATGGGATTGCGTGGCGTATGTGAAGATGTAACAGCATATAGTCACACTAATTCGATAGATAAAGTCTCATTGATTAACGCATCTAAAAATATTAATTCAACATTAAATAGTTTTAAAAACTATAAACATAATAATTTTGTAAAAAAAACTAATGAAAAATTATACTCCGCACATAACCCAATAGAAGAAAAATCACTCAAAGAAAAAATAAATCTATTAAATGATGTTGATAAATATGTAAGATCAAAAAGCAATTTGGTGAAGCAGGTTACTGCAAGCATATCATGTGAAAAAAAAATAATAGAGATTATAAAAACAGATGGCTTAAGTTTAACTGATGACCAACCTTTAATTTCTTTTAGGGTTTCTTTGATGATGAAAAAAGGTTCTAAAAATACTCAGGGTTCATATGCATCTGGTGGTCGTATGAATTTTGATAGTTATATCAATGAAAATAATTGGAAACAAGTTTGTGATGAAGCCTTTCGTCAAGCAGAGATGAATCAAGAAGCAAGAAAAGCACCTGCAGGTGAAATGGATGTTGTTTTAAATAATGGCTGGTCCGGGGTTCTTTTACATGAAGCATTAGGGCATACACTTGAAGGTGATTTTTTATATAAAAAAACATCTGTTTTTCATGATCAGATTGGAAATAAAATTGGCAATGAAAATATTACTGTTGTTGATGAAGGTAACATACCCGGTCGAAGGGGTTCGTTAAATATGGATGATGAAGGTGAAAAAACACAAAGAAACGTTCTAATTGAAAATGGGAAATTAATTAAATTTATGCATGATCGTTTAAGTGCAAAACTTACTGATAACGAAGTTACTGGAAATGGAAGAAGAGAAAATTATATGTTTGCTCCTATGCCTAGAATGACAAACACTTTTATGATGAACGGAACTAACTCAAGAGAAGAAATGATTAAATCTGTCAAAGAAGGAATATATGTTGACGCTTTAGGCGGCGGAAGCGTTGATATAGTAAGTGGACAATTTAATTTTGCTGTTAACAACGCTTGGTTAATAAAAAATGGAAAACTTATAATGCCGGTTGAAGGTGCTACTTTAATTGGCTCAGGACCAGAGGTGATAAAAAAAATTAAAATGATTGGAAATGACTTAAAACTTGATAATGGGTTTGGTACTTGCGGAAAATCAGGGCAGATGGTTCCAGTTGGTTTAGGCATACCGTCTTGCAAAGTTACAATGACGGTTGGTGGCTCGAAAATTTAAATAAATTTTTATGATAAGAGAAACAAAAGATTTAGAAAATCTAGCCGATTACTGTATTAAAAAGGCAACTGCTTATGGATCAACAGGCTGTGAAGTTTATGTTGGAAGTAATGTTTCTGAAACAGTTAACTTTAGAAGTCAAAAAATAGAAAATTCAGATCGAAGTGATGTTTTAATAATTAACATAACAACTTATATAGGAAACAAAAAGTCAAGTTTGTCACTTACATATATTGATAAAAATAATACTGACAAAATGATTGAAAAGTGTGTTGATGTAACAAAATTACTACCAGAGGATAAATATAACGTGCTGCCTGATAAAAATTTGTTGGCTAAGAATACTCGTGATCTACTACAATTTGATGACACAGAAATTAATAATCAAAAAAAAATAGAATATCTAAAACATGCAGAGGATTCAGCCTTAAATAATAAATTTATTATTAAAACGAATGGCTCTTCTTTTACGCAAGCAAAAAATAATTTTATAATAGCTAATTCGCTAGGATTTTCATCTGGGTTTAAAAAGTCAGAATTTTCTAGCTACACTGACTTGGTGGCTAAGAAAAATGATTCTGGAATGGAAAGAGATTACGATCATGATGCTAAAACACATTTTAAAGATTTAATTAATCCTGAAGAACTCGGTAATAGAGCGGCAAAACTTACAATCAGAAAATTAAATCCTAAAAAGATAAAAACTCAATCTATACCAATAATTTTTGAAAAAAGAATATCAAAAAATATATTAAGTATTTTATCATCTTCTATATCTGGATCAAGTTTTGCTAGAGGAACTTCCTTTTTAAAAGATGAAATGAATAAAGAAATCTTTCCTAAAAACATAAATATAATTGATGACCCATTAATAGAGAGAAGCTTATACTCTTCGTCTTTTGATACTGAAGGAGTAAAATCTGAAAAAATAAGTTTAGTAAAAGATGGGGTATTAAATAATATAGTTTTAAATACTTATTATTCTAAGATGTTAAATATAAATTCCAATGGAAGAGCAAGTGGATTAACTAACACTTATTTTGAGTCAGGGACAATTTCTTATAATGATTTATTCAAAGATTATGAAAATTTAATACTAATAACTGATATAATGGGTTCATTTGGTAACCCTATAACTGGAGATTTCTCTTGCGGCGCTACAGGAATTTATTTTGAAAATAATGAAAATTATCCTATAAATAATTTTACTTTAGCTGGAAAAGTTCAAGACATTTTTAAAAATATTGTTTTGGCCAATGATTTAGAATTTAAATATGCAAAAAATTGCCCTAGCGCACTTATTAAAGAAGGTTTGGTAGTTGGAGGAGTTTAAAATTACTTTTTACTTTTTAATATCTTTTGATCAGCAATTTTATTTTTATTTACACCCTCTTTAATAGTATAATCTAAAGTACCATTCGCACCTGCTTCAACTGCTTTTCTTTGATTTCTGAATAATGATTTTTCTTTAGCATTTTCAGCAACTTGATTTGCATGTTTTTGCAAATGTTTAGTGTCTCTCATTAATGAGATTATATACAATTATTAATTGTACACAATGTAGATTTATACTTTGAATGACTCGCCGCAACCACAACGCTCTGTTTCATTGGGGTTTTTAAAGATAAATGTAGATGAAAATTCTTCTTTTTTATAGTCCATTTCTGTACCCAGTAAATACATAATAGCTTTGGGATCAATTAAGACTTTTACTCCTTTGTCTTCAATGACTTCATCATTAGGATTTGTTTCTTTTGCATATTCCATAACATATGACATGCCGGCACATCCTCCTGCAGCAACTCCAACTCTTACCCCAACTATGGGTTCTTTTGAGTTAGACATGATTTCTTTTACTCGCTCTGCCGCTTTGTCGCTTAATGTAATCACTTGTTTGTTCATAAATTTAATTCTAATTTTGCCGCTTCTGACATTTTATCTTTGTCCCAAGGAGGATCCCATACTAATTTAAGATCAACATCAGAAACGCCTTCAACATTCATTGTATTATCTTTAACGTCTTTTGGCAAACTTTCAGCTACTGGACAATTGGGAGAAGTTAGTGTCATTTCAATATAAACCTTGTTATTTTTATCAACTTCTACTTTATAAATTAACCCTAATTCATATATGTTAACAGGTATTTCTGGATCAAAGATCTTTTTTATTTCTTCTATTACGTTTTTTTTTAAGTCAATCATTAATCAACAACCTCAGTATTAACATCATCAATTTTTTTATCCATAGCAGAAACTAAAGTATGCCAAGATAGAGTAGCGCATTTTACTCTCATTGGATACTGTTTAACTCCTGATAACGACATAATTTTTATTTTCTGATCTTCGTTTAAATCTTTTGTCGCAATTTTAGATCCAGTTTTAATCATGCTCAAAAATTCAGCAACTATTTTTTTAGCTGTTTGGAAAGATTTGCCTTTAACAAGCTCAGTCATAATTGAAGTTGAGGCAATTGAGATTGCACAGCCAGAACCTTCAAAAGTTAATTCTTCAACCATTTTCTTTTGATTTAATTTAAGATAAACATGAACTTGATCGCCACATAGTGGATTATGGCCTATTGCATTATGATTGTACCCCAAACACTTTCCATAATTACGTGGGCTTTTACCATGTTCTAAAATTATATCTTGATACAATTCTTTAAGATCCATTATTTTAAATTAAAAACCTTTCTACAATTTTCAATTGCTTTACACAGAATATCAACATCTTCTTTGGTGTTATAAATTCCAAATGAAACCCTAGCGGTTGCATTAAGTTTTAATTTTTCATGCAAAATTTGACAACAATGATGTCCGGCCCTAATAGCTACAGCATCTTCATCTAAAATTGTTGCAATGTCGTGAGGATGAACTCCTTTAATTGTAAATGAAATTACGCCAGCCTTATTTTTTGGGTTGCCTACAATACAAACAGAATTAATAGTTTTAAGTTTTTCTAAAGCATAGTTTGTTAATTCACGTTCATGGCTAACCAAGTTCTCTATTCCAACTGACTCCATAAATTTAATTGATTCGTTGAACGCAATTACTTCTGCGGTGGGCATTGTTCCTGCTTCGTATTTTTCAGGAAGTTGAGCGTAGGTAATTTTATCTTTCTTAACTTCACTAATCATACCTCCGCCACCCATATATGGAGGTAATTGTTCTAGCCATTTTTTTTTTGCGTATAAAATTCCCACACCAGTCGGCCCATAAACTTTATGTCCTGAAATTGCATAAAAATCACAGTCTAAATCTTTTACATCAATTTTTAAATGAGGGGCGCTTTGACATCCATCAACTAAAACAGGAATATTTTTTTTATGAGCTATATCAATAATTTCTTTAACCGGAACTATTGTGCCCGTCACATTTGATAAGTGTGTAACTGCTATAATTTTAGTTTTAGAATTTATTAACTTTTCTAACTCACTAATTACAATATCTCCATCATCATTAATTGGTGCAAATTTAATTACTGCACCTTTGTTTTCTCTAAGATAATGCCATGGGACATAATTTGAATGATGCTCTAATTCGGTTATTAAAATCTCATCACCTGTTTTGATATTTTGTTGACCAAAAGTTGAGGCAACTAAATTAATTGATTCTGTAGCATTTTTAGTAAAAATAATTTCTTCTTTTGAGTTGGCGTTTATAAATTTTTTAACACTCATTCTAGTTTCGTCAAATTTATTTGTAGCATTTACAGATAATGAATGGATGCTTCTTCCTATGTTAGAAAACTCATTTTTATAAAAACTATCCAGTCTATTGATTACACTTGCTGGTTTTTGGGATGAATTGCTGCTATCTAAGTACACTAATTGCTTTCCATTGATTTTTTTAGAAAAAATAGGAAACTGTGATTTTATATTTTCTATATTCATTTATACATTTACCTTATTAATTCTTTCATTAAATAAACTTGAAATTAATATTTTAACGTTAGGATCTGTAATTGTTTCGATAACTTCGTTTAAAAAACCTTCAACTATCATTTTATTAGCTTGGTCTTTTGTTAAGCCTCTAGACATTAAATAAAATATAGAATTTTCATCAATATTGCCTGTGGTTGAGCCATGAGAACATTTTACATCATCTGCATAAATTTCTAATTCTGGTTTGGAATTGAATGCAGAATTTTCTGATAAGATTAAAGCTTTACTAAGCTGATATCCATTTGTTTTCTGGGCTTTTTTATCAACATAAATTTTACCTTGGTAAGTGCCATTGCTTTTATCTAATAAAACGCTTTTTATTAATTGAGAACTTTTACAATTTTCATACTTATGATTTACATTTGTTTTTAGTTCATGGTGCTGACTCCCATCTAAGAGCATAATTCCATTTATAAAGCATGAACTATAATTTTCTAATAAATTACAATGAATTTCATTTTTTATCAGATTGGGTCCTAAAGATAGTAAAAAATTTTCAAAAACACTATTTGAATAACTTTTAATTTTAACTGAGTTGTAATTGTAGGAATTATCTAAACTATCATTAATATTATACTTTTTAAGTGTAGCATTTTTTTTAATAGTATAGTTATGGATCGTATTATTAAAGTACTTAATATTATTTTCACATCTATAAAAATCGATCATACATAAATTAGATTTGTCACCAAGTGAAATAAAAATTTTGTTATTAATAATTTTGTTTTCTGCCGTTTTATCAAAAAAATTATAAACTACTAACGGCTTATTAAATGAATAATTGTTTTCTATATCTAAAACCACCCCATCGTTTGTTAGGGCGTGATTTAATGAAAGCATAGAGTTTTGGTCGTCATCAAAATACTCTTTAATTTTATTAAAATCATTTTTATTTTCTAATATAGATTTTAGAGATTTAATTATTATTTTTTTTTCATCTTCATAAATAAAACTTGATTCAATAAAACTGCCATTTAGTAAAATTATTTTATTGTGTTCAAAATTTTTTATAATTAATTTGTTATTATAGACTAAATTTTTACTACCATTAAAAATTTGAAGATTTTGAAAATTGTTAGTAATTATATTTTTTAGATCTGTATATTTCCAATGCTCTTGTTTCTTTGTAGGAAAACCTTGAATTTCAAACTTTTTAAAACTTTTTATCCTAATATTATCAAGCTCTTTTAAACCAAGATTTGATTTTTGAAATTCTTCAAATTTTAAATTCATTTTGCTATAGAGACGCCTTCATAACCATCTTTTTCTAATTCTTGAGCCAAATCACTAAAACCTGTTTTAACTATTTTTCCATTTACAAGAACATGAACAAAGTCTGGCTTTATGTAATTTAGTAAACGCTGATAATGCGTTATAATTAAAAATGATCTATTTTTATCTCTTAGAGAGTTAACTCCTTCAGAAACTATCCTTAATGCATCAATATCTAAACCAGAATCTGTTTCGTCTAAAATCACAAGTTTTGGTTCTAATATTGACATTTGTAAAATTTCATTCTTTTTCTTCTCTCCACCAGAAAACCCTACGTTTAATTGTCTGCTTAATATTTTCTCCTCGATCTTTAATTTTTTTGATTTTTCTTTAACTAATTTTAAAAAATCTAAAGAGTCTAATTCTTTTAGACCTCTAAATTTACGAATAGTATTTAAAGACGTTTTAAGAAAATTATTCGTATTTACCCCAGGAATTTCTATTGGGTATTGAAAGGCTAAAAATATCCCCTTTTGAGCTCTTTCTTCAATTGGAATTTCTAAAAGGTTCTTTCCTTCATAATAAACCGTTCCTTCAATTTCATAACCTTTTCTTCCTGATAGTACATTAGCCAATGTACTTTTTCCTGAGCCATTAGGACCCATAATAGCGTGTACTTCTCCTGGTTTAATATTTAGATTAAAATTTTTTAATATTTTTTTACCTTCTATTGAGGCGTTAAGATTTTTAATATCTAACATTAACCGACACTCCCCTCTAAACTAATACCAACTAATTTTTGAGCCTCTACAGCGAATTCCATAGGTAATTGCTGAAGAACTTCCTTACAAAATCCATTTACAATTAAGCTAACTGCCTCTTCTTGGTTTAAACCTCTCTGATTGCAATAAAAAAGTTGTTCGTCACTAATTTTAGAAGTGGTTGCCTCATGCTCAATATTTGCCGTTGAATTCTTGTTTTCAATATATGGTATTGTATGAGCCCCACATTCATTGCCCATTAATAATGAATCGCATTGAGTGTAATTTCGAGCATTGTTTGCTTTTGAAGTAATTTTTACTAATCCTCTATAAGTATTATCAGCAAATCCTGCTGAAATTCCTTTTGAAATAATTTTACTTTTAGTATTTTTTCCAAGATGAATCATTTTAGTTCCTGTATCAGCTTTTTGATGGTTGTTTGTAATTGCGATTGAATAGAATTCTCCAACTGAGTTATCACCTTGTAAAATACAACTTGGATATTTCCATGTTATAGCTGAACCTGTTTCTACTTGGGTCCAGGAAATTTTAGAATTTTTTCCTCTACAGGCCCCTCGTTTTGTAACAAAATTATATATTCCGCCTTTTCCATCTTTATCTCCTGGATACCAATTCTGAACTGTAGAGTATTTTATTTCTGCGTCATCTAAAGCTACTAGCTCAACATTAGCTGCATGTAATTGATTTTCATCACGCATTGGTGCCGTGCACCCTTCTAAATAACTAACATAACTTCCTTTATCTGCAATAATTAGTGTTCTTTCAAATTGTCCAGTTTCAGATGCATTAATTCTAAAATAAGTAGAGAGCTCCATGGGGCATCTTACTCCTTCAGGAATATAAACAAATGAACCATCTGTAAAAACAGCTGAATTAAGTGTAGCAAAATAATGGTCTGTAATTGGAATAACAGAACCTAGATATTTCTTTACTAGATCAGGATGATTTCTGATTGCTTCAGATATAGGGCAGAAAATAATTCCTTTTTTTGTTAGTTCACCTTTAAAAGTAGTAGCTACTGAAACTGAATCAAAAACCGCATCTACAGCAATACCACTAAGTTTTTTTTGCTCTTGCAGAGGAATTCCTAACTTTTTGTAAGTTTCTATTAATTTAGGATCAACTTCATCTAAACTCTTTGGTGTATCAGTCACACTTTTTGGAGCAGAATAATAATATAAATCTTGGTAATCTATTTTTGGAAATTTTGGTTTTTGCCAGTCTGGTTCTTTTAAATTTTTAAGTCTACTAAAAGCTTTTAATCTCCATTTTAGCATCCATTCTGGTTCTTTTTTTATATTAGAAATAAATCTAACAACATCTTCATTTAATCCTTTAGGTGCTCGTATGCTCTCTATGTCGGTTGTAAAACCATATTTATATTCTTTTGCTTTTTCTATCTCTTGTTGTTTCATTAATTCAGTTCTTTATGTTGTTTGTTATTTTCTCTATTAATAATATCTCTTAAAGTATTTTGCTCAAAAAAATTATTTATATGTTTATCAAGATCGTCTAACAAATTATGAGTTATGCATTTAACTGATTTACCATTACATGCTTTTTTAGATTCTCTTTTGCATGCTATAATTTTTATTTTCTCATCAACTGCATTAATAATACTAGATAATTTAATCTCTTGGGGGGTTTTAGTTAGCATGTAGCCGCCAGCTGGACCTCTAGAGCTTTCTACTAAGTTTTTTCTTTTTAATTTCAGAAAAATTTGTTCTAAAAAAGATACAGAAATGCCTTGCCTTAATGAAATTTCAGTTAAGTTTATAGGAGAATTTGAGTTCGTTTTTGCTAAATCAGCCATTGCCATTACTGCGTATCTTCCTTTATTGCTTAATTTCATAATAAAACCTTTAAAATACTAGTCTTTATTAACGATTCCTACAAAAAAGGTCAAGTATCGAAAAAAATAAATTGTCACACGTTATTCATGGTATAGAACATCTCTTTTTTATGAAAATAGTTATCATTATTAATCAAATATGAAAAACCAAAGTAAAGAAATTTTTATTCCAGGACCTAGTGGAAGAATCCAGGCGCAATACTACAAGAGCGAAGTTCCAGAATCACCAGTGGCATTAGTGCTACACCCTCATCCGCAATACGGGGGTACAATGAACAATAGAATTGTTTATGAAACTTATAAATGTTTTTTAAAAAAAAAATTTTCGGTACTAAGAATAAATTTTCGTGGTGTAGGTAAAAGTGATGGAATATTCGATAATGGTCAAGGCGAACTTTCGGATGCAGCTGCTGCTTTAGATTGGATTGAAAAAGAAAATCCAAGATATAGCCAGTGTTGGGTAGCGGGATTTTCGTTTGGGTGCTTGATTTGTATGCAGCTAATAATGAGAAGACCAGAAGTAAGTAAATTTATTGGTATATCTCCACAACCTAATGTCTATGACTTCACATTTTTAGCACCATGTCCAATATCAGGATTAATGCTTTGTGGAAAAAATGATGAACTTGTTTCTCCCGAAAGTATTGTAAATCTTAGAAAAAAACTTGCTTCGCAAAAAAATATTGACGTTAAATTTAATTTTATCGAAAATGCAAACCACTTTTATAAAGATAAAGAAAAAGAATTAACCCTTGAGATTAATGAGTATATAAAAAACAAAATATCTATTTTTTAGTACTTAACTATAACACCGCCAGTGCAAGGTTTTTTGACTCCAGTTGTGGAAGGAAATGAGATTGGAAGATTTAAAAAAGATCTAATTGCAAGATAAGCGAAAGCTTGGGACTCAACAAAATCTCCATCTGTTCCATATTTATCAATTGGTTCTAAAGATATACTTTTAAGATAATTAAAACCTTTATTTATTATAGAGTCAATTAAATATTTATTTTTTCTACCGCCACCACAAACTAACCACTTTGTAAATTTTGGATAATCCGCTTTATTAGAATATCTTATTCCTTTTGCGATAAGTTCTGCTGTCAAATCTGTTAAAGTTGAAGCACCATCTTTTAAAGAAAGATCTTTGGCAAAAGATATATCAAAATCTTTTGTATCAAAAGATTGATCATATGAGCTAATATTAAAATTTTTTAATGCCTTCTTTAAAATTAATTTATCTGTACTTCCTAAATTGGCAATTAAACCGCCTGCATCATATTTTTTTTTTGATTTTTTTCTAATCCATTCATCAATTAAACAATTACCTGGACCTATATCATAAGCATAAAGTTGAGTCTTTAATGCATTTTTTTTATCTATAGTATTAGTAATATTTGAAATGCCTCCAATATTAAGAATGCTAATGGGAAATTCAAATTCATAGTTTTCACTAATTTGATTTGCCAACAAGTTATGAAAAATAGGAGTTAAAGGTGCACCTTGTCCCCTGTTTTTTAAATCGTTTTTTCTAAAATCATAAACAACTTTTTTTTTTGTTAACTTAGACAACAGTATTCCATCACCTAATTGTTTTGTAATTTTCTCATTTGGATTGTGAAAAATAGTCTGACCATGAAACCCTATAAAATCTATGTCTGTGTTTGAAAGTCTTAGGATTTCATTTGCAGCTTTGACGTGAAACAGAGTGATTTTTTTCTCAATAATACTTAATTCTTTTGAGAATTTTTTTAAATCTTTTGTAATTTTAATTTTATATCTAAATTTTACTAAATTCTCATAAATATCCTTAGGGTACTCAAAATATTTATCTATAACTGCTTTATATTTTTTCTCGCCGTCTGATTGAATAATTGAAGCATCTACACCATCCATTGATGTTCCGCTCATTAGGCCTAAACTAAAATAAGTTTTACTCATAAATTATATTTAATTTAAATAGAATCTTGTATATTGCAATTTAGAGAACTTACAAATTCATGCAACAAACATTTTTAAATGAGTTCAAAAAAAGAGGTTATTTTAATCAATGTACTGATGAATCTGGCTTGGATGACCTTATGTCAAAAAGTAAAGTTAAAGCTTATATTGGTTTTGACTGCACGGCACCAAGTTTACATGTTGGAAGCTTAATGCAGATAATGTCCTTAAGACTCCTTCAGAAGTACGGTCATCAACCTATCGTGCTTTTAGGAGGTGGCACAACTTTAATAGGCGACCCTTCAGGAAAAGACGAAACTAGAAAAATGTTAGATAAAAAAGAGATCGAAAAAAACATTAAAAGTATTGAAAGTATTTTTAAAATTTTTTTACGAACAAAAAACTCAAAAACTAAACCTATTTTTGTAAATAATTATTCGTGGCTAAATAAATTAAATTATATTAATTTTTTAAGAGAGATAGGTAGGCATTTTACTATCAATAAAATGTTAACATTTGATAGCGTTAAATTACGTTTAGAAAGAGAGCAATCTTTGAGCTATATGGAGTTTAACTATATGATGTTACAGGCTTATGATTTTTATGAGCTTAATAACCGGCATAACTGTTTTTTACAAATTGGCGGTTCAGACCAATGGGGAAATATAGTTAATGGAACTGATTTAATTAAAAGAAAAAATCATAAACAAGGTTATGGTTTAACTACACCTTTAATTACAACTTCAAATGGAGCAAAGATGGGTAAAACTGAAAAAGGTGCTATTTGGTTAAATAAAAAAATGCTTACTCCGTATGATTATTGGCAATTTTGGCGAAACACGAATGATAAAGATGTGGTTAAATTTTTAAATCTTTTTACAGACTTGGATACGAACGAAATAATTAAACTTCAATATGCTAATCACGACATAAACAAGATGAAAATTTTGCTTGCAAATGAAGCAACTGCAATGCTGCATGGTCAAAAAGAAACAAAAGAATCAGAATTAACTGCAAATAAAACTTTTAAGGAAAAATCAATTGGAGCAAGTTTACCGATAGTAAAAGTTAAGAAAAATTTATTAGTTAACGGAATTAATATTATAGAGCTAGTCATGTTAACTACTTTGTCAAATTCTAAAAGTGAAGTCAGAAGGATGATTCAAAACAATGGGCTAAAAATTAACAATATTGTTGTTGGTTCTGAAACAGACTTAATAAACCAAGAAAATTTTGATAAAGATAATAATATGAAAGTTTCTCATGGCAAGAAACAACACGTAATTGTTAAAATTATTTAGTTTTACTTTTTTTGTTTTTTTTAACTTTCTCAATTGCTCTAATAATAAATCTTGGTGTTAATGTTTTAATAGGGTTAACTGTTGTTTTTATGTCTTTAGGCGGTCCTTTCATCTTAAAGCTGACCCCAACTACGCCATCACCAATTTTTTTTCCAACTAATATCCCTCCAACCAATGGAATTGATGCAATGATTGCATTCAGTTTGGTTGCCGGTACTAAAGTTCCTCTTAAACTAACAATTTTACCCTTGTCTACATAGCCATCTAATAAAATAGATACAGCGGGTCCAATAGCTAAAGCATCCTCAATATTCAAAACGTTTTCTTGTGAGTTTGATTTCATTTCAAAAGATTCGAATCTTATACCTTCTCCATTAAGTGTGTCAGCAATGCCTTGTAATGAAGCTAAAGTTAAAAGTTTCGCTAAAGAAGGTACTTTTGAAACTTTAAAATTCGTAATTAACAAATTAGATTTTGATGAGTTTTCAAAAATAATTGAATCATAAACTAGCTTTCCTCCCTCAAAACCTTTAATAAAATCTAAGCTTTTTACAAAAGGTCTAGCACGATCTGAAACAACTTCGATAGTTTTTGTCTTATCATCAACTTTATAAAGAGACATTTCTATTTTATCTTCGTCTGAAAAGTTCCCTTTCAAAACTAATTTTTCATAAGAGCCATTTTTTATCTCAGCAACCATGGAAAAGTCAGAAATAATATCAAAAGTTCCTGTAAGAGTTTTGTCAAAATTTACCCTAACATTAGAATTAACTGTTTTGGCAAATATTTTTCTATCAGAGGTATTATTTTTATATAATGATTTAAGAAGCGGCTCAGCGTCAAATATTTCACCAGAAATTATTATTTGATTAGATTTAATAATTTTAAAATTATTATTTTTCTTTTTATCTTTGTGTGTCAGAACTTCAATTTTTTTGAAATCTCTAATTTCAAAATTTTTATTAAGCATTACATTATTTATAAATATTTTACTTTTATCCGTCTCATACTTAAAAGAATCTATTAAGAAAAATTTTTTTATAACGAAATTAACATTGGCATTAAGTTTTGCCTTATTTGTTTTAGCTTTATTATAATTTAAAATTGGAAAACTAATTTCTGAATCATTTAAATTTGTAAAAAAATTGATGTTAAACAGTTTCTTATTTTTATTATAAGATTGAAATAAGCTTATCTTTTCATACTTATTACTTAAATTTATAAGTCCATCCAATTTAAATGTCTGCTTTTGAACGTTTTCACTAGGATAATTAAAGTTTATCATAGAATTTTTAATTTTAATATTTTTATTTAGCGTTGGTACAAAATTTCTTATGTAATTATTATGCGGCAAACTTAATTCTAAATTATTTATTGTTCCGTCAATTTGATAATTTTTGTCAATTATTTTAAATTTGTTATTAATGACAAAATTAATTGTGGTTTTTAAATCAGAGTCTAAAGTTAAATTTTCTAAAATATCTAACTTAATGCCCACTAATGAAGAAATTTTTTTAATATCATTAAAGCTTATTTTACCTTTTGTTGCTATTGTTGATTCTACAATCTTTCTCTTGTTTTCAAAATTTATTTGAAATTGACTATTCAGCAGATTTAAATTTAATAACGAACCTTTTTTTACATCTATTCTCAATTCTTCTATTTTTTCTAAAGGGTACTTTTTATAGCTAATTAAAGTTGTTAAATTTTTAAATTTATAATTATTATTTATAATTATATTTGCATCTAAAATTTTTCCATTAAAAGTGTAAGAATTTATAAATCTCCCATCTTTTGAAAATGGTATTTTAAAACTTCCTTCTATAATTCCTTTTTTAAAAGTTTTTTTAATTTTCTTATTAATAAATTTTGGTAAATAAATATTTGTAATTTTGGCTAAATCGCTTATGTCGTTTTTTTTAAATTCAATTTCAGCCTTTTTTAAAATAACTTTTTTTTTATATAAAGACTTAAGTGATAAAATTAGATCAATCTTAGATAATTTTATCTCATTGCCTTTAATTAGTATTTTGGGATCTTGAAGTTTTACAAATATATTTAGTTGTCTTACGTTTAAATGAATTTTTGTTTTATTAAACTCTAGTTCTACATATCGATTTGACTCGTTGACTTTTTGTTTAATTAACTGGTCGAATTTATCTATTTCAATACCAAAGTATGCTAAATATATTATTATTAAGAACAATAAGATTAAGAAAAAAATAAAATATTTTAGTATAAATTTACCCATTTTTAAAAATTTTCTTTTTCTCTTTGATACAGTGATTTTTCTAAAAATTCATCTATATCTCCATTTAAAACACTCTCTGGATTCGTGTTTTCAAAATTATTTCTTAAATCTTTTACCAGTTGATAAGGTTGCAATACATAAGAGCGAATTTGATGACCCCAGCCAATATCTTTTTTTGTTTTGGATAGGCTTTTAGAAGCTAGCTCTTTTCTTTCTAATTCATATTTATATAAACGGGCTTTAAGCATATTAAAGCAGGTTTCTTTATTTTTATGTTGCGATCTTTCATTCTGACACTGAACTGCAATTTTAGTTGGTAGGTGTGTTATTCTTACAGCGCTATCCGTAGTATTAACTGACTGGCCTCCTTTTCCGCTCGACTTATATGTATCAATCCTAATATCTTTTTCCTGTATTTCAATTTCAATACTATCATCTACAACAGGGTAGATCCACACACTAGCAAAACTAGTGTGTCTTCTTGCTCCTGAATCGAATGGTGAAATTCTAACTAATCTATGAACACCAGACTCAGATTTCAACCACCCGTGCATATAAGGTCCTACAATTTTTAATGTGCACGATTTAATTCCTGCCTCATCACCTTTGTGCTCGCTAATTATCTCTAATTTACAATTTTTTTTTTCTACCCACTTAGAATACATTCTCCTTAACATCATTGCCCAGTCTTGGCTTTCGGTTCCACCAGCTCCAGCATGAATTTCAAGATACGCATTTAAATGATCGTTTTCTCCAGATAAAAAACATGAAACTTCAGTTTTTTTTATTTTATTGAGTAAGTTAAGGGTTTTTTTATCGCAATCTCTTATAAGTGGTGTGTCGTTTTCTTTTAAAGCGAGATCTAAGAGTTCTTCTAAATTTTTTAGTTCATTTTCTACAGTACTATAACTATCAAATATATCTTGTAAAAAAACTTTTTCTTTAACGGTTTTTTGAGCTAATGATTTATCACGCCAGAAATTTTCTTGGCTTATTTTTTTGTCAAATTCCTTTAATTTTGATGAAATATCATTTTTTTCAAAGATACCTCCTAACATTGTCTATTTTACTTTTAATTATTGTAATATTGTTTTGATTATCGCTCATATTAATAAAATTTTAAAATTTTTTTTTCTTTTTCTGAATCATAAAAGTCTAATCTATCTTTATTTGAAAGTTTTTCAAGATTAGTAAAAAAATTATTTTTTGATTTAAAAGATTCATATATGGTCTTTTTTGTATCTTTATCGGGAGGTAAACCAGTTTCTACATCTACCATTATAAAATGAATGTTTTTGGGAATTTTAAATGGGCGTGCATCTCCTTTTTTTACTGCATTTTTTACAAAATCTTTAAATATTGGTAATGCAGCTTTTGCTCCAGTTTCATATTTTCCCAACGTTTTAGGTTCGTCAAATCCCACGTATACACCTATTACTAATTTTGAAGTGTATCCTATAAACCAAGCATCCATATTTTTGTTTGTAGTACCCGTCTTTCCAGCTAAATTTAAATTTAGATTTTTTAACTTTCTTCCGGTTCCTCTTTTAATAACACCTTCCATCATTGATGTAATCTGATAAGCGGTTTCAGGTGAAATGATTTGTTTTTTATTATCTTGTATTGTTGGCGCTTCTTCTTCTGAATATGATATTCTTTCACAACCTAAGCACTTTCTTTTATCAGCGTTAAAGATAGTTTTACCTCTTCTATCTTGAATTCTATCTATGAAAATAGGATTAACTTTCTTTCCTCCATTAACAAATGTTGAGTAAGCATTCGTAATTTTAATTAGTGTTGTTTCGGCAGAACCTAAGGATACAGACAAGAGCTCAGGTACATCTTTATAAATTCCAAAACTATCAGTAAATTTTGTTATCTTTTTAAAACCAAGTTGTTGAGCAACTCTCACGGTCATTAAATTTCTTGATTTTTCAATACCAGTTCTTAGTGTTGAGGGTCCATAAAATTTTTTACCATAATTTTCTGGTTTCCAAGTTTTTAATCCTTCTCCTTGATCTATTACAAATGGAGCGTCTAGAACTAAAGTTGAAGGTGTAAATCCATTTTCTAAAGCGGCGGCATACACAAAAGGTTTAAAGGCTGATCCTGGTTGTCTTTTGGCTTGTGTTGCTCTATTAAACTCACTTAATTTAAAACTAAAGCCGCCTGCCATGGCAAGCACTCTTCCGGTGTACGGGTCCATAACTACAATTGCCCCATTAACTTTAGGAAGTTGTTTTAATACCCATTCATCTTTAGTTTTGTTAATTTTTTTTACATAAATAATATCATTTAATTTTATAAATTCATCAAAACTTTTGTTTCTTGTCCAGCTTGTAGTGCTAAAATCAACAAATCCTTTCTCTTTATTATCTGTTTCTATAAAAATTTTTAACTTATTTATTTTGGTAACTCTTGCTAAATTCCACATCAAGCTTTTGTCAATTTTTAATTCCTTAACTTTATTTATCCAGTCATTATTTTTTAAATTTTTTATTACCCCTCTCCATCCGTGTCTTTTATCATATGCTTCAAGATTTTTTCGAAGAGCATTTAAAGCTTCTACTTGATACAATGAATTTAATGGCGTTCTTATAGACAGACCACCTTTATATAAGTCATTATAACCATATTTGTCGCTAATTATCCTTCGGACCTCCTCAGAGTAAAAATTCGCTTCTTCGATTAATTTGATTTTTCTTTTTTTTAATTTTATTGGTTTAATTTTTAAACTATCATGCTGTTTTTTGCTTATATATGAATTTTCAAATAAATTTTGCAATACTATGTTTCTGCGAATTTTAGCAATTTTTTTTTTTTTATATGGATTATATTTACTTGGAGCTTTTGGAAGAGCCGCTAACAAAGCTGCCTCACTATAGTCTAGCTCTCCAACCGCTTTGTCAAAATATTCTAAGCTAGCAGCAGCTACACCATACGTTCCTTCACCCAAATATATCTGGTTGAGATACAGCTCCATTATTCTTTCTTTTGAATATGCTCTTTCAATCCTAAAAGCCAATATAGCTTCTTTAATTTTTCTTTTTACAGAAACTTCATTTGTTAATAAAAAATTTTTTGCAACCTGTTGAGTTATTGTTGATGCTCCTTCTAACCTTTTTTTAGAAGTAATATTTTTTAAATTTTTAATCATAGCTCTACTTATGCTTTTAACATCTACGCCAGGATGAGAGAAAAAATTTTTGTCTTCAGAAGATAAGAATGCATTTATTACTTTTTTTGGAATTGAATTATATGATATAAAAATTCTTTTTTGCGTTGAATATTCTGCTATTAGCTGTCCTTCTCCTGAATGCACTCTACTTGACACAGGTGGTTTATAATTTGCAAGTATTTTGTAATCAGGTAAATCTGAAGAAAAATACAAAAATGTTGAAAAAACAAAAATTAAAACTATCGTAAAAATAACAATTAAAGGTTTTATAATTTTTTTTAGGATAAATAACATAAATTCATAGAAATAATCTAATTTTGGCCTTCTTATGGCGCTTTATATAATACATGACAATTGTATATATTTATGCATAAATGTGAGATATATTAATTTAATATATTAACAAAATTACTAATTATGAAATTAAAAATCACTACAAACAGGAATAAACTTTCATGGAAAAAAATTTATACATTGATGCATCGCATCCAGACGAAACTAGAGTTGTACTTAAATCTAAAGACCATATCGAAGAATACGAGTACGAAAATAAAAATAAACTCAATTCAAAAAATAATATTTATTTAGGTAAAATAAGTAGGATTGAACCTTCTTTACAAGCTGCTTTTGTAAATTACGGAAAGCAACGTCATGGTTTTTTGGCATTTAATGACGTTCAGTCAGATTATTATCAAATACCCCACGATGATAAAGAAAAATTAAAAAAAGAAGAAGAGGACTTAAGATTAAAACTTAAAGAAGAAAGTAATAGCGTTGACGAATCTATAAAATCTTTAAATCAAAACGATGGTTCGATTGGTACAAACGAGAATATTGAATTAATTAATAAGAACAAAAATGAAAACCCTGTAGCTGAAAAAAACAGTCACTTTAATACTTTAAAAAAAAAATATGCCATTAGAAGGTATAAAATACAAGAGGTTCTAAAACCCGATCAAATTGTTTTAATACAGGTGCTGAAAGACGAAAGAGGTCAAAAAGGCGCAGCATTAACAACTTTTATATCTCTGGCTGGAAAGTATAGCGTTTTGATGCCAAATACATCTAAGGGAGGAGGCATTTCAAGAAAAATAGTAAACTCTGATGATAGAAGAAAAATAAGAACAATACTTCAGCAAATAGCAATCCCTAAAAGTATGGGAGTGATAGTTAGAACAGCAGGGTTAAATAAAACAAAAAATGATCTTGATAAAGATATTTTAAATACTATTAGCGTTTGGGGAAAATATAAAAGATAAAGCGGTGATATCTATAGCTCCAGCTCTTGTCTATGAAGAGGGTAACTTAATCAAAAGATCGCTAAGAGATATGAATGATAACGAAACAAAAAATATAATTATAGATGGAAATGAAGGTTATCAAGAAGCAAAAGGTTATTCAAAACTATCAATGCCTGAAAACATAAAAAAAATTAAAAAATACAAAGGCAAGATACCGCTATTTCATGACATGGGGATAGAAAAAGATTTAAATAAAATTTTTGATTCATCTGTTAAATTAACTTCGGGTGGATACTTGGTAATTAATCCTACAGAAGCACTAGTATCTATTGATATTAATTCTGGACAATCAATTAAGGAAGTTAATATCGAAAAAACTGCATTAAAAACTAATCTTGAGGCAGCTGAAGAGATCGCAAGACAAATCAAAATAAGAGATCTCTCAGGTTTAATAGTGATTGATTTTATAGATATGCTAAGTTTTCATAATAGAAAAAATGTTGAAAAAACTTTAAAAGAAAAACTAAAAGATGATCGAGCAAGAATACAATTTGGAAGAATTGGTAACTTTGGTTTGCTGGAGATGACGAGACAAAGACTAAGAGAAAGTTCTGTTAAGTGGAATATGGTGCTTTCTATTGATTCTTTTGCTTTAAAAATTGTTAAAAAATCTGAAGAGTTAGCTTTTTCTAACAAAGCTAAAATTGTTGACGTTAGTATACCTGAAAAAGTTAAAATTTATATTGAACAAAATTTAAGCAAAGAAATAAATTATTTTAAAACTAAATATAAGCTTGAATTTAATTTAATTTCAGACAAAAGTTTAATAATCCCTGAATATAAAATTAATTTATTAAACAAAGCTAAAAAAAGTATTAAAAAAGTTGAAAACGTTGAAGTAGTCACGAATAATATCATTCAGAAAAACCATATTAGAAATAGTTTTGGAAATAAAAAACAGACCATCAATAATACATATAAGAAAAAATTTAAAACTCAAAAAAAAATAAAAAAAAATATTTCTGTTCCTAAAAGTGTATAAAATATTATATTAATTTTTATATTAAGTTTTTTTCTGGAGAGGACGCTCTCCCATATCTTCTTTTTTTCATTCTTTCTGCTAAAAACGCTTTTCGTCCTGCTGCTACAGCATACTTCATTGATTCTGCCATTAATATAGAATCCGAAGCTTCGGCAATAGCTGTATTAACTAAAACACCATCGCAACCTAATTCCATGGCTATAGTTGCATCTGATGCGGTTCCTATTCCGGCATCAACTATGACCGGAACAGTTGACTGCTTCTTTATAATTTTAATATTATTGCTGTTTTGTATGCCTAAGCCAGATCCAATTGGAGAGCCTAAAGGCATAATTGCGCATGCACCAACGTCTTCTAATTTTTTTGTCATAATAGGATCGTCTGTACAATAAACCATAACTTCAAAACCTTCTTGAACTAAAATTTCAGTAGATTTTATAGTTTCAATCATATTTGGATATAAAGTTTTTTTATCTCCAAGCACCTCAAGTTTTACTAGTTTCCAGCCACCCATTTCCCTTGCCAATCTTAAAGTTCTTAGAGCGTCATCAGAGGTAAAGCAGCCTGCAGTATTTGGAAGGTATGTAATTTTTTTAGGATCCAAATAATCCATTAATATAGGCTGATCCTTATCTAAAATATTCACTCTGCGAACAGCAACTGTTACTAAATCTGCACCTGACTTTTTTACAGCACTTGCTGTTTCTGAAAAATCTTTGTATTTTCCTGTGCCAACAATTAATCGTGATGTAAAATTTTTGTTAGCAATTATAAATTTGTCTTCCATGAAATTACCCTCCTCCTATAAAGTGAACGATTTCAACTTTGTCATTATTGTTTAAAACTAAACTTTCATATCCTCTTTTCTCGATAATTTTACCATTAACTTCTATTGCCACCTTGTTCTTTTGGATTTTAAGGTTATTTAATAATTTTTCTAAACTATCTCCAGTTTTTATTTTATGAGAATCTCCATTTAATTGTATTTTTGTCGCATTTAAGTTATTCATTATATTATTTTAACTTATTTAAATGACAAAAAAAATACTAATAATAAATGGACCTAATTTAAATCTTCTGGGAAATAGGGAGGAATCAAAGTATGGAAAAACGACTCTAGAAGAAGTTAAAAAAAATTGTGAATTGCATGCAAAATTAATTGATGTAGAAATTAACTTCATCCAATCAAATATTGAAGGAGAAATTGTAACAATAATACAAAAGTCTAAAGGCAACTTTGATGGAATTATAATTAATGCAGCGGGTTATACTCATACATCTGTTGCAATTTTAGATGCTTTATTAGCTATTAAAATTCCCACAATAGAATTGCATATTACAAATATTTATAATAGAGAAGAATTTAGAAAGAAATCCTTAATAAGTAAGGCTGCCAATGGAATAATTTGTGGATTTGGCGTAAATGGTTATATAATGGCTTTAGATTCTATAAAAAAACTTTAATGAAATAAAATGGAAATTAATAAAAAAATTATAGAAGAGCTCGTAGGTTACTTAAAAGAATATAATCTTAGTGAAATAGAATATGCTGAAGGACAAACAAAAGTAAAAGTTTCAAAATCAATAAATAATTCTGGAGTTATGGCTCCTCTTGTTCACAAAAGTAAATCAAAAACTGTAGATAGTCTAGATGCAAATTTAAAAGTAACTTCTCCAATAGTTGGTACAGCATATTTGGCGCTGGAACCTGGTAAAAAAAAATTTATTGAAATAGGACAAAAAATAAAAAAAGGACAAACGATAATGATAGTCGAGGCAATGAAAACTATGAATCACGTTCCCTCTACATCAGATGGAATTGTAGATAAAATTTTAGTAAAAGATGGAGAGCCAGTAGAGTTTGGGCAAAACCTTATTTCTTTAAAATAATTAATGTTTAAAAAAATTTTAGTCGCTAATAGAGGAGAAATTGCCGTACGTATAATCAGAGCTTGTAAGGAATGGGGTATTTCTACAGTAGCAGTTCATTCTAATGTTGATTCTGAATCAATGCACGTAAGATTGGCTGATGAAAGTATATGCATAGGATCTCATCAACCGCAAAATAGTTATTTAAATATTTCTGCACTCATGTCAGCTGCAGATATTACTGGTGCAGAAGCCATACATCCAGGTTATGGTTTTTTATCGGAGAATGCACGGTTTGCAAAAATAGTCACAGACCAGGGAATTAAATTTATAGGTCCTGATTCAGATTTAATTAAAAAAATGGGTAATAAAATTGAAGCAAAAAGAATTGCAAAAGAAAATGGTTTGCCTGTTATAGAAGGATCTGAAGGAGCCCTTAATACAGTTAATGAAGCTAAAAATGTTATTAATAAAATTGGCTACCCTGTTCTCATCAAAGCTTCTGGTGGCGGCGGTGGAAAAGGAATGAAAATTGTAAACAAACCAGAAGAACTAGAAAATTTATTTTCTATGGCTAGAGTTGAAGCTAAAAAATATTTTAATAATGATGAAGTATATATAGAAAAATATTATAAAAACCCACGACATATTGAAGTTCAAATTTTATCAGGAAAAAATAGAACGGTACATTTGAACGAAAGGGATTGCTCTGTACAAAGAAATCACCAAAAACTGATAGAAGAAACGCCAAGTCCTGTTATACATGAAAAAATTAGATCAGATTTATTAAACAAAACTGTAAAAATGATAGAAAAAATTGGTTATGAAGGAGCTGGTACTGTGGAGTATGTTTACGAGAACGAAAAGTTTTATTTCCTTGAAATGAACACAAGAGTACAGGTTGAGCATCCTGTTACTGAAATGGCAACAGGCATAGATATTGTCAAAGAACAAATTTGGATTGCAAACTGCGGAAACACAGCTTTAACTCAAGAAAATATTAAGCCAAGAGGTCATGTAATTGAATGTAGAATAAATGCTGAAGATCCTAGTAAAAATTTTCAACCTTCACCAGGAACAATTACTGTTTGTCATCAACCTTCTGGTTTTAGAACTAGAATAGATGGTGCTATATTTCAGGGATGTAAAATTACACCCTACTACGATAGTTTAATTTGTAAATTAATATGCCAAGGAAGAAATAGAACTGAAGCTATACAAAGAACTTTAAGAGCTTTGGATGAATTTGTTATTGAAGGAATATCAACGACAATTGGTTTGCATAAAAAAATATTAAATCATAAAAAATTTATAAATTCTGATTTTGATGTAAATTGGTTAGCAAATGAGAAATTTTATTAAATATTTTCACAACTTATAATCCACAAATCATAAACTGGATGCTCAATGGATTTTAAGGTTGGGCTAGAAGAGAATGTCCATCCATTAAAGAGAAAAACCTGATTATTGTCTTTGACTGAATTGTCCTTAACCTGAAGATAAGCTACTGTTTCAGTAATATAGTGATCTTTAGAAGGCTGACATTTTAAAACTTTTATTTCTAACGGACCAAATATTTTTTTTTCTCCAATAACCAACTTTATATCAAAAGTTTTAGCGGTTATTTTATCAAGAGCTTTTATATTTATAAAAACTTTTTCACTTTTCTTAGAACGCTTTCTTTCAAGTGTTGTTTTGTCTTTTTTTAGATTTGATATATTTACATCGTTTTTTTCTAATTCATCTTTATCTTCTTCAAAAGTGGGAGGCAAGTCCTCTAAATTTATTAAAGGGACTGATTTAATTTTATCCGCAGCAAAAAGTATTGCGCTGGTAATAAAAAAAAAAACTAAAATTAAAATAAAAAGTTTATGTTTTCCAAGTATCATATTTTTTTATGCTTTTTTTTGCATCAGAAAGTAATGAGCCATTTGGTTTGTAAGCTTTGTTAGTTCCTGTTAAATTTGGCTCATGTTTTTGTTGCCATTCAAATTTTTTTAAATCATTAGTGGGAGAATTTTTTTTTAAGAAATGAATCCACATATGCCATTCTGCTGGAATTTGTGAAGCCTCAACTATTTTTTTGTAAATAACCCATCTCTTTCCAGAGTTATTAGAATAATACTTATTCTCAAATTCATCTTTTCCAACATATTTTCCATAAATTAATGTATATAAAAAAGTTCCTATGGTCTGGTTGTTCCACCATATAAATATTGATTTGAATAAATTTATCACAAGTTTATTTGATTCGTTTTTTATTATTTTAAATCCACACAATTGCAAATTGTAAATAATTTATTAGACTTAAACATTATTTAATATATACCATACAAATATATACTTTAATTAAAAATTATCACATTTTGGAGATTGAAACTTATGTCTAAGTACCAAGTAGAAACTTTTTATACATGTTCTTTTAAAATCGTTCATAAACTTGATGAATTAAATGAAAAGAAGCTCTCAGAACTTCAAGGACGCAATGATGGAGAAATCAAAATTATTGACGTAAAGTTAAATAATAGAAAAACCAAAAAACTTAATGGGAATGATAAAAATCATAATGAGCCTGTAGAAAATGAAAATAGTCTCAATAAAATTTCAGATATTGTAAATAGTGCAGTCAGTAAGAACAAAGATTTAAATGAATCACTCATTGATGATTCTGGCGCCACAAATAATACGGTGGTGAGTATTAATAACAGATCAAAAATGCCTGACAGACGAAAAGGTTATATTCAAAAAATCACAATTGCTGATCATAAAATTTATCTACATACAGGAGAATATGATGATGGAAAAGTTGGTGAAATATTTATAGATATGAATAAAGAGGGTGAATTGGTGAGATCATTAATGAATAACTTTGCAATAGCGATTTCATTAGGATTGCAATATGGGGTTCCTCTAGATGAATATGTTGATGCGTTTATAGAGACAAAATTTGAACCATCGGGAGAGATAAAAGGAAATGACAGAATATTAAATGCATCATCAATTTTAGATTATATATTCAGGGAATTAGCAATATCCTATCTGGGTAGAGAAGATTTAGCTCACACCCCTTCAATTTCAAAAAGTTCTGATCAACAATATATTAGTGGTGAAGAAGAAGATAATTTTTTAAAGTTGGTAAAAGATATTACAAGTAAAGGTTTTGTAAGAAGCAATTACAAAGATAAGCTTGTAGATTTAAGCAATGTTAGAATAAATTTGAAAAGCAAAAAATAAGTTATTATTTATTTTTTACTATTTTTTTAATATTAAGTTCTTTAAGTTGTTCATCGCTAACAAACGAAGGGGCTCCCATTAATAAATCTTCAGCATTCTGATTCATGGGAAACATTGTAACTTCTCTTATATTTTTTTCGTTAGCTAAAAGCATCACAATTCTATCTAATCCTGGTGCTATACCACCATGAGGAGGCGCTCCATAACTTAAGGCATTAATCATACCGCTAAACTTTTCATCAACATCTTTTTTAGCGTATCCGGCTATTAAGAATAATTTGTACATTAGTTCCGGTATATGGTTCCTAATAGCGCCAGAAGAGAGCTCTATGCCATTGCATACTAAGTCGTACTGGTATGCTTTAATATCTAATGGTTTATCAAAATTTAATTTTTTAACATCTCCCTGTGGCATTGAAAAAGGGTTGTGGCTAAATTTTACTTTTTTTGTAATATCATCTAGTTCAAACATTGGATAATTAACTATCCAACAAAAAGCAAATTTGTTTTCGTCTATTAAATCTAAGTTTTTAGCAATTTTGTCTCTAGCTAAAGAAGAGATTTTTTCTACATCTTTAATTTTTCCACATGCAAGAAAAATACTATCTCCTTCAACGGCAGATGTAATTTTCATGATTTCGTTTAAAGAATTTTCTGAAAAAAACTTTCCAACAGGTCCTTTGGCTAATATTTTTTTATTTTTTTCAATTGTAAAATACGCTAAACCTGAAGCACCTTCTTTTTTTGCCCATTTATCAATGTTATCAAAAAAACTTCTAGGTTTGTCTTTAGTGTTTTTTGCTACAATGCACCTTACTTTTGAACCTGATTTAACAAGTTTTTTAAAAATTTCAAACTTAACGTCATCACGAGTAAAAATACTTGTTAAGTCATAAATTAATAAAGGGTTTCTTAAATCCGGTTTATCAGTACCATATCTAAGCATAACATCATCATAAGAAATTTTTGGAAATTTATCATTTAATAATTCTTTAACAGAAAATTTTTTAAATAGGTTAATCATTAACTTCTCAACTACTTCAAATATATCTTCTTGTTCAACAAACGACATTTCTAAATCTAGTTGATAAAATTCTCCAGGGCTTCTGTCTGCTCTCGAGTCTTCATCTCGGAAGCAGGGTGCTATTTGAAAATATTTATCAAATCCAGAAACCATAATTAATTGTTTAAACTGCTGGGGCGCTTGAGGTAAAGCATAAAATTTTCCCGGATTTAACCTACTTGGAACTAAAAAATCCCTTGCTCCTTCTGGACTTGAAGATGTTAAAATTGGAGTTTGAAATTCTAAAAAATCTAACTTTGACATTTCATTTCTTATAAATGAAATTATTTTAGATCTTAAAATAATATTCTCATGTATTTTTTTTCTCCTTAAATCTAAAAATCTATACTTAAGTCTTATTTCTTCAGAATATTCTTGATCGCTAAAAACTGGCATCGGCAATTCTTTACAAGTACCAAGAATTTCAAAAAAATTAATATTAACTTCAATTTCCCCCGTTTTAAGATCTGGGTTAATTGTTTCTCTGCTTCTTGTGACTACTTTACCAATTACTTTTATAACGCTTTCTAATTGAATTTTTTCTAATTCTTCAAAGCATGGATTGCTTTTATCAACTATACACTGGGTTATTCCGTAGTTGTCTCTTAAATCGATAAACAAAAGATTGCCATGGTCACGTTTTTTATTTATCCAACCAGATAATAAAATATCTTTATCCTTACTATCTTTTGTAAGTTCGTTGCAGTTATGAGTTCTATATTTTTGCAAAATTATTCCTTTTAGAAATTATATCATTTTTATGACTTCTTTGATTAATTTTAAATTAATAGGATTCCCCTTTTTTAATGAATATTTATCTAATATAGAAATAAACTTTGATATATTTTCATAAGATCTATCAATTCTTTTTATAATATAATCAATTTGTTTTTTTTCAACTTTAATTTGTTTATCAGAAAAATTCTTAGCAAGAATTACGCCAATTAGATCATCGTTTGGAAGTTTAATCCCAATACTTATACAGCTATTAACTCTAGATTTAAGGTCAGGTAATATAAAGCTATAGGAGTTAATGGGTTTATAAGAAGTTATTAATAAATATTTATTATCCTGAAGTGCTGTATTCCAAATTGAAAAGAGAATCTCTTCAGAGACAGATTCGTTTAAGTTTTCAATTATTAAAGCTTCTTTTGTTTTATATTTAAATAAAATTTTATCATCTAGCTCAATTGACTGCGTTTCAAGTATTGATGTTTTGTTTTTTAAAATAGATGCTATATGAGTTTTTCCTGAACCATTTGGTCCAAATACATTTACTATTCGTTTATACCACTTGGGCCAACTATTTATAAAATCATATGCTTCTTTATTGCTAGACGATACATAAAAATCCTCTTGAAGATAGACATTATTAGAAGGAAATTTTAAAATTAATTGATCATTCATAAAAAATTATTTCCCATTGACCTTGATTATCTTTTAAGTCGTATCCAAATTTATTTAATTCTAACTTTAACCGTTTTGGCGTTCCATAATAATAAATTTTAAAATAAGAGTAATTTATATCAAATTTTTTAAACAAATAATTATTGATTATATTAACATCATATAAATTATTTTTTAAATTTTCTAAATTGCTTTTATTTATATGGTTAAATTTAACATTAATCGATAATGGCATAAGCAAATTTACAAAATTAATCTCTTTCCAAATATCCTCAATTTTAATTTTAAGATCAGCAACTATATAAGTAAGTTTTTCTTCATCATCTAAACTAGCAATTTTGTATGATAAGTTTTTATTAATTTTGATTCCTTCTAAAAGTGTCTTAACATGAACTTTCAATAATCCACTTTCGAAATTAATAAATAAAAATACATAGTTCTCTTCGTTATAATTGTTAGCTATTTGTTTTATACTTACGTCATCAATTGTATTTTTCATTTTTTCTATTCTTGAAAGATCCTCCAAGTCTTCAAGGGGCAAAATGAATTCAATAAGTTCATTTTTTGTACCCTTACTCCATTCACGATAAAAATAATTTTCTTGGAAGTTTTTAATTTCATTTTCTATAAAAAGCGCAGGTATAATTACAACTCTAATTTTTTTGGATTGTGAATAAGAAATTCTTTTCTTGATTAGCATATCTTTAATTTTTTTTTCATTAAAAAATATTTTAAATTTAATTTCATATTTACCTTCATAATAATCTTCATCTAAAACTTGAAAGCTATTTATTAAATATTTTATGTCCTTTGTTTTGATGTTTTTTATTTTTGTTAAATCGCTTGATACTAGAATTTTTGACATTAGCATTTTAAAGGATTTGTTTAATGCTCTATTTATGTAGTTATCTCTATTAAAATTTTTTTCAATTAGTCCTTTTATTACAACTTCCTCTACAGTAAAAATATTTTCTTGCGGAAAAGCTTTTGAAAATGAAATGGTTAATAATATAGTTGCTGTAAAAATAATAAAAATATATTGTCTTAAGCGTTGTTTTAAATACTTTGACATTAAAATAAATCTCTCATGAAAAATAACTACAATACTTATAAAAAAAGCGGTGTTAATATGGCAGCTGCCGATAAGTTAATAGATTACATAGCTAAAGTATCAAGAAAAACTAACAAAAAATATAAAGAAAATAAAAATTTTAAAAATATTGGAGGTTTTGGATCAATATTCGACATGTCCAAGCTAAATATGAAAAACCCCATTATTGTTTCATCAACAGATGGAGTTGGAACAAAGCTTGAGCTTGCAAATCAGGCGAAGCGATTTAATACGATAGGTATAGATCTGGTTGCAATGTGTGTTAATGATTTAATTGTCCAGGGGGCAAAACCGCTTTTTTTCCTAGACTACATTGCGGTAGATAAATTAAGATTAAATAAAGTTAAAAAGATTCTGGATGGAATAGTTGCTGGTTGTAAGTTGGCAGAATGCTCATTAGTAGGTGGTGAAACAGCGGAGATGCCAGGAACTTATGAAAAAAACAAGTTTGACTTAGCTGGTTTTGCAATAGGTGTCGTTGAAAAAAAAAATTTACTTACTAAAGATAAAGTCAAAAATAACGATGTAGTTTTAGCTATACCATCTTCAGGTTTACATTCAAACGGTTTTTCTTTAGTTAGAGATATATTAAAAAAAAATTCAAAAGTTCCATCAAATATTAAAAAAGAATTACTAAAACCGACAAAAATTTATGTAAAAGAGCTTAATAAGATAAATAAAAAAAAACTAATTAGTGGGTGCGCAAATATAACTGGTGGTGGTCTTTTAAATAATTTGTTAAGAGTTATTCCAAACAACCTTTGTGTAAATATTAATCTCACGAAAATAAAAACAAAACCTGTTTTTAGTTGGCTTAAGACTAAAAAAATAACGGATTCTGAAATGTTGAAAACGTTCAATTGCGGAGTTGGGTTTTGCTTAATTACAAACAAAAATAAAGTCAATTTAATTAAAAAGTTTTTTTCTAAAGAGTATGAACCGTATGAAATTGGCTTTTTGTCAAATGAAAAACATAGAATTATTACATCAGGTAAACTCGAATGGATAAAAAAGTAAAGTCATGTGTTTTCATCTCGGGTAACGGTACCAACCTAAGCTATATAATAAAAAACTCGAGGAGTTATAATTTTCCAATTAACGTAGGTCTAATAATCACTAATAATAATAAAGCAAAAGGTCTTAATATTGCAAAAAAAAATAATATTCCTTTTATATACATCCCTTATAAGAGTAAGGGTTATTTTGAAAGAGTTTGTCTATTTGAGTTAAGAAAAAAAAATATTAAATTTTTATGTTTGGGCGGTTTTATGAAAATTTTATCTGATAAATTTATTAAATCTTTTAATGGTAAAATAATAAATATACACCCTTCACTACTTCCAAAATATAAAGGTTTAAACACATACAAAAAGGTTTTAGAAAATAAAGAGATTTATTCTGGCTGCACGGTACACTACGTAACCAAAAAATTAGATTCAGGAAAAATTATTTTGCAAAAAAAATTTTTGGTTGCTAAAAATGAAACTGAAGAATCTCTTAAATTGAAAACCTTAAACAAAGAATACTTATTATATTCGCAGTCAATAATATCAATATTTAAATAACTATTTACTTAAAAAAAAACTTTATCTCGCTTGTGGCATTTTCAAGACTGTCAGAACCGTGTACTGAATTTTTATCAATTGATAGGCCGTACATTTTTCTTAGAGATCCGTCATTTGCTTTTATAGGATCTGTGGCTCCCATTAATTCTCTATTTTTTAATATAGCATTTTCACCCTCTAATATTATTACAACTATTGCCCCAGATGATAAATAATTGCATAAATCGTTATAAAATGGCTTTGTTTGGTGAACTTTATAAAATTCTTCTGCTTCCTCTTTTGAAATTTTTACTTTTTTACTATCAGCAATTTTTAAATTATTTTTTATGAAAAAGTCTTTAATTTCTTTCTCTAAATTTCTTTCAACAGCGTCTGGTTTAATAATTGATAAGGTTTGTTCTGTCATTGTTATTCAAAGTATTTTTTTACTAATTTATTTAATAGTCTTACGCCAAAACCTGTAGCACCTCCAGCATTTAAACTTGCAGCTTTTTTAGAAAAAGCCATTCCAGCAATATCTAAGTGTGCCCACGGTGTTTTATTTAGTATAAATCTCTGCAGGAATTGGGCAGCAGTAATTGAACCGGCTCCTCCTGCATAATTAATATTCTGCATATCTGCTATTTGTGAGTTAATAAGCTTATCATAATTCTTATGTAGTGGTAATCTCCAAACTTTTTCATTAACAATTTCTCCTGATTTAAATATTTTTTTAGACAATTCATCATCGTTAGAAAATAATCCCGCATACTCTTCACCTAAACTAACGATTATCGCACCTGTTAAAGTTGCTAAATCAATTATAAATTTTGGTTTGTATTTTTTTTCAGTAAAACTAAGAGCGTCAGCCAAAACTAACCTTCCTTCGGCATCTGTATTTAAAACTTCTATTGTTTTTCCAGAATAAGATTTAACAATATCACCAGGTCTTTGAGCGTTTCCACCAGGCATATTTTCAACTAGACCAACAACTCCGACGGCATTCACTTTAGCCTTTCTCAAGGCAAAAGATTTTAACAGACCAACGACTACTGCAGATCCAGCCATATCATATTTCATTTCTTCCATAAACTTAGCAGGTTTTAAAGAGATTCCACCGGTGTCAAAACAAACGCCTTTTCCCACGAACGCTAAGGGTTTCTTTTTATTTTTTTTATTTCCAGTCCACTCTATTGTGACTAGATATGTTTCGTTTACACTGCCTTGCCCAACACCTAACAACGCATTAAGTCCAAGTTTTTTTAATTCCTTTTCGTCATATGATTTGACCTTTAATCCAATTTTAGATAATTTTTTAATTTCTAGCATATAGGCTTTAGGGTTTAGTACATTTGGTGGTTCCGACACCAAATTTCTGGCTAAAAATACACCCTCCTTTATTGCTTCATAATACTTATATTCTTCTTCTAAATTCTTAATATCAGATGTCAAAACATTATAATCAATTTTATTACTAATTTTATTTTTTTGAGTTTTGTATTTATTAAATTCATAACTTTTTAAAGAAAAACCAAATAAAAACTCAGAGAAAAACTTAGATTTTTTTTCTTTGCTGAAGTCTGCCGTATCAATACAAAATTGAATTTTTTTAATACTTTTGTTTTTTTTCAAATATACAAAAAAATCTGCCCCTTTTTCTTCAGTATAATTATTTTCATTTTTATCATTAAGTTTAACAATGAAACATTTTTGTTGATTTGAGATATCAAAAGAGGTTATTTCATCGTCATTTTTTCTTGTTTTTAAGGCTCTTATAAATGAATCTATTTTTTGAGATATTTTTTTTGACAAAATATTCTTTTCATCTCTATATTCGAGCTTTTCTGACACAAATATGACAAATCCATCGTTATTAGGACTTAAACTGCTTGTAAAATTAACCATTTTCTCCATTTTTCACGTAAAAATTGAATTCTATGTAAAGTTGTTTTATTAACTATATAACAATTACTTACAATGAATAATAGAGTTTATAAATATTTTTTTTACGAATTTTTACGTTACTTTTTAATCGTCCTTTTCGCAATTTGTGCAATATTATGGACTATTCAAGCTGTAAATTTTCTAGACTTAGTCACGGAAGATGGTCATGCCTTTGGAATCTACACTTTTTACTCGTTTCTATTAATTCCAAAAATAATAACTAAGCTAATACCATTTGCTTTTTTAATCTCTTTAATGATTACGATTAATAAGCTTGAAAAGGATAATGAGCTAATTGCTCTTTGGACGTCCGGATTAAATAAAATTTATATTGTTCATCTAATATTTAAGATTTCGTTATTTATAGCGATGATTCAAATTCTTTTTACTGCTTTTATCACTCCCGAAACATTAAATACGTCAAGATCCGTACTCAAAAATTCTCAACTCCAATTTATTCCTTCGCTTTTAAAAGAAAAGGTTTTTAACGATAGTGTTAAAGGGCTTACAATATTTGTTGAAAGAAAAAACACTGACGGTTCTTTTAAAAATATTTTTATTGAAGATGAAGGTAAAGCATTAACTGCAATTTCAACCGACGAAAGTGGTTCGACTATTTTTGCAAAATCAGGATATGTTGCTTCTGATGATAAAAGTTTAGTGTTATACAATGGTAGCATACAAAAAAATAACCTAGAAAAAGAAATAAGCATAGTAAGATTTGAAAAAACTGTCATTGATCTATCTGCACTATCGACAAAAACAATCACTGCACCAAAAATTCAAGAGACATCTTCAAAAGATATTTTCATTTGTATTAAAACTAAAGATCAGAATAAAAATAACTGTAATGCGGAATTAGATTTCCAAAAAGATCTGATGATTGAAGTTAATAAAAGATTTGGAACACCGTTTTACATACCAGTAATTGGATTAATAATTTCTTTTTTATTATCTACACGAAAAGATAAAAAAATATCTTTATACAATAAAAATATTTTTCCTGCATTAAGTTTTGCAATGCTTGTGTGTTCAGAAATATCAGTAAGATATTCTGGCTTTTCTTTAAACAATACCCTAATTTATTATATAATTCCTATTGGGATGCTTCCGCTTACTTATTTGCTTTTAGTGAGAACTTTTAAATATGAAAATTTAAATTAGAAAAATGATTAGAGCGTTTATAATTAATAAATATATAACTAAAGAATTTTTAAAAGTTATTATAAGTATAACTCTTGCATTTCTTTGCTTAGGTTTTGTTTTTAATTTATTTGAAGAAATTAATTTTTTTAAAGATTATAGCGTCGGGATTATAATGCCACTAGTTATGTCTGCTTTATTTGTTCCTAATATGGTTTATAATATATTTCCATTTATAATTTTATTGTCTGGGATTTCTTTTTTTTTAAAAATTAAGAAAACCGATGAAATTATAGCTATGAAATCAAACGGTATGTCAAATTTATCTATAATTACAATTACCGGATTCATATCTTTGATTTTGGGGGTTTTTTTTGTAACCACTATTAATCCTATAACATCTATTTTAGTTAAAAAACATCAGGCAATACAAAGCTCATACGAACATGAAAAAGAATCTTTGGCCTCTGTTACAGCTAACGGAATATGGATAAAAGAACAGAAAGATGAAAAAAGTTATATAATAAAATCTTCTAATTTAGAGAACGAAACATTAATGAATGTTAAAATATATGAATTTGATAGTGATTATAATTTTATTAGGATAATTAAATCTAGCAAAGCTGACATTAAATCAAGTAAATGGAGGTTAGAAAAAACAACTTTTGCTGACTTTAACGGTAATTTCACTAATTACGGAGAAGATTTTTTTTATTATGAAAGCTTTTATGATTTAGAAAAGATAATAAGCTTGTACACAAATTTAGATACCGTTTCTTTTTGGGGTATTAAGAACCAAATTGAACTCTTAGAAGATAGAGGTTATTCCACAAAAGAAATGAAAGCAAAAATGCAAAGATCCTTTGCATTTCCATTTTTTTTATTAAGTATGCTTTTGCTGAGTGGCGTTTTTACATTAAGTGTAAATTTTAAGCAGGATAGATCTAAACACATATTTATTGCGATATTTGCAAGTGTTTTAATATTCTATTTTAATGATTTTTCAGCAGCCTTGGGAAAGACAGACAAATTGAGCGTAGAAGTTTCAGTTTGGATGCCAATTGTTATTATTTTTATTTTCAGCTCGATAGGAGTTTTGCATGCCAACCAAAAATAACATCTTTCTAGTATTTATTTTTATTTTAAATTCTCTTTTAATGAACACCACACTTCATGCGGTTGAATTAGATATTGTTGCTCAAGAAATTACTATAGATAAAAAAAATAATACTTTAACAGGAACTGGCTCTGTCATAGTGACCGATGCAAGTGGAACAACAATAAAAGCTGATAAAGTAAGATATGAAAAATCGAATGAATTTTTAACTGCAATTGGATCAGTTGAAATTAAGGATGCAAATAATAATATTTTGACTTCAGATAAAATGACATACGATAAATTAAATGAAGTAATTAATACTTATAAAGACTCAAAAATAAATTTTCAAAATGAATACAGTCTATTAACTAATAATATAATATATAATTTTAAAGATGGAGTAATAAATTCAAATCAAGAATCTATACTTAATGATATTGATGGAAACATTGTTGAGTTAGATATGTTTCAATATCAAATAAATAAAAATTTACTTTCATCAATTGGAGATATTAAAATTACAGATAAAGAAAACAATGTATATCTTCTAAAAGAATTTCATGTAGATACTAAAAAAAAGGAAATGGTTGGTTCCGATGTCAATATTTTTTTTGATAACAAAAATATTGACCCCAATAGCGAAAATGAACCAAGATTTGCTTCTAATAATATCTATTTATCAAAAAATAAATCCAAAATGTTTAAAGGAGTTTTTACACCCTGCAAAAGTAGAGGAAAAGGAAAGTGTCCACCATGGTCTTTACAAGCAAAGGAGATAAGTCACGATAAAGCTAAAAAAACAATTTACTATGACAGTGTGATTCTAAAGCTTTATGACGTGCCTATTTTTTATCTTCCTTTATTTTTTCATCCAGATCCTACTGTAAAAAGGCAATCTGGTTTTTTAAATCCATTTTTTTCAAATTCTTCAGTTGTTGGATCTGGCGTTGGAACACCTTATTACTGGATGATTAGCGATGACAAAGATTTAACTTTTACACCTAAAATTTATGCAAATGAAAATCCACTATTTTTAAATGAATATAGACAAGCATTTAAAAATGGATTTCTGACATTAGATATGAGTCATATGGCAGGACATAAAAATACTTCAAGTCGGAAAACAAATGGATCTCGAAGTCATATTTTTGCTAATTTAGATTTAGATTTAGATAATGATAGCAACTTTTCAGTTGAAGTAGAACGAGTGACTAATAGTGAATATTTTAGAACACAGGATATAAATACGAGTTTAGTAGATAGTTCAGAAACTAATTTAACAAATAAAATTAATTATAACTACAATAAAAATAATACGTCATTAAATATTTCAAGCATCGTCTATGAAGACTTGAGAAAAACAGCGGATAGGTATGAATTTATTTTACCCAATGTACTGTTTGGTAAAACATTTTTTACAGAAAAAACCGGAACATTTAATTTAACTTCTGAAACTCTTTATAAAAATTATGATGCTGATAAATATAATGCCATGTTGACAAACGAAGTCATTTGGAATTCAAACTCTAAAACTACTAAAAATGGTTTTGTAAATACTGTAGAAGGAAGATTAAAAAATACTAATTATAAAGCAAGAAAAACAACTGATCATAAAACGGATGGTGAAGTCAGTGAATTAAGAAGTGTATTAAGCTATAAAAGCAGCTTACCTTTAAAAAAAGATGGTATTGGCTTTACTAAAATATTTTCTCCAAATTTTATGCTAAGATACGCTCCTGGTCATATGCACAAATTAACTAAAGAACATGCTATATTAAATTACACAAACATATATTCAACTAATAGAACTACTGAAATAGAAAGTGGTATAAGTGCAGTTTTGGGTTTTGATTTTAAAATTAATGAAAAAAGTAAAAATAACACTGATAGAGAAAAAATATCTTTATCGTTAGCTCAAGTTTTTAATCGTAGGGAAAATTTAGGTATGCCATCTAGCAGCTCATTAGATCAAAAAATGTCTGATTTAGTTGGTGAATTTGACTACAATTTTTCAGAAATTGGTAGTGTTGAATATAAATTTTCTTTAGATCATAATTATAAAACTCTAAATTACAATCAAATTTCTACTAGTTTTAATCTTGGTAAAGTTGACCTTAATGTAAGTTATTTAGAAGAAAGAAAACATATTGGCACTGAACATTATGTTGAACCAAAAATATCTTTAAATTTAAACGATAATAATAAATTATCTTACTCCAGTAAAAAGAATTTTAAAACAAACAGTACGGAACTTTATGATATAAGTTACCAATACCAAATAGATTGTTTAACTGCTGGGTTGGTGTTTAGAAGAGAATTTTATAATGATAGTATTGCAAATCAAAAAGAATCTCTAATGTTTAAAATTACTTTTGTACCTTTTGCTGGTGCAGTAAAAGCAAAATCAAAACTCAGTGATTAATATTAAAAATACATTTTATACAATTATAATAACAGCGTTACTTACAACGTCAGTTATGGGTGAAATTAAAGATATGTTATTTGCCACTGTTGGCGATAAAGCTTTAACAGATTCAGATGTAATAAATGAAGTAAAAACAATTTTAATTATAAATAATCAGTCATATTCTAAAGATAAAAAGAAGGAACTACAATCTCTTGCCGTGCGTAGGGTTATAGAAAGATTAATAAAAAAAAGTGAAATTGAAAAATTTAGTCTATTAAGATTTGACGAAGATAACTTAAAACAAAAAATAGATATTATTGCAAAAGGAGTTAATGTCGATGTAGATGGATTAAAAGCTATATTTGATAGAAATGATGCAGATTTTGAAGAATTAAGGGAAAGTATTAAAACTGATTTGTTGTGGAACAACATGATATTGGCAATATATGAAAACAAATTAAATGTTAATGAAAATGAAATTGATCAGCAGCTTGCTAATTACAAAAAAGATGCAATAATTTATGAGTATTTATTATCAGAAATAGTACTTAAGCCCGTAGAATCTTCTAAGTTGGAAGAAGAACTAAATATGGTTAAAAATATGATTGATGATATTGGTTTTCAAAAAACTGCGATGAATATAAGCCTTTCCGTAAACTCTGCTAAAGGTGGAGATATAGGTTGGATTGATGAAAATTCATTAACTGCTAGATTTAAATCAAAGATAATAAACACACCAGTTGGAAAAATTTCAGAACCTTTAATTCTACCTGAAGGAATAATAATTTTTACTGTTAGGGATAAAAGAAAATCAGATAAAGTTATTGATCTCGAAGAGACTAAAGAATTGCTAATTATAGCTGAAAAAAATAAAATGCTTAATATGTATTCCCTTTCTCATTACGAATCACTCACAAGAAGCATCGCGGTAAATTATAATTAATGATCAAACCTATAGCAATAGTTGCTGGAGAGCCTAATAGTATTTCATCAGAGATTATTTTTAAAAGCTGGAGGCTAAGAAAAAAATACAAACATAAACCATTTTTTATTATAGGAAATATTAAGATATTAGAATTACAGAAAAAAAAATTAAAGTTTAAAATAAAATTTAAGGAAATTAATAAAAATTTTAAAATTAACGATATAAAAGATA
>CAJQSJ010000009.1 GCA_905612535.1 uncultured Pelagibacteraceae bacterium
TTTGAATTTAAAATATTTCTTAAATAAAAAAATTGATATTCTTGTATCTACCACTGTCATTGAAGTTGGTGTAGATTTTCCTAATGCAAATATTATAATAATTGAAAACTCTAATAAATTTGGGTTATCACAGTTGCATCAATTAAGAGGACGAGTTGGTAGAGGAGTTATTCAAGGAACTTGCATTCTTTTATTTAAAAAAAATTTAAGTGAAAATGCCAGAAAACGACTAAAAATACTCAAAATGACAAACGATGGTTTTTTTATAGCGGAAGAAGATTTAAAAATTAGAGGATTTGGTGATGTACTTGGATACCAACAAAGCGGAGTTAAGGATTTTAAATTAGCCGATCCAGTACACCATGAAGATCTTTTCAAAATTGCCGAGCAAGATATTAAAAGTATTGAAATGAATGAGAGAAATTTTCAAAAATATAGTTTTTTATTAAAACTTTTTGATAAAGCTGATATTGTTAACGAAATAAATTCAGAACAATTTTAGCTTGGTTGTGATGTTCCTGCAGAAACAATAAATTTAGAAGCATCTTCGAAGGACATATCTAAATAAATTATTTCATCCTTAGGAAACATTATTAAAAAACCACTAGTTGGATTTGGTGTAGTTGGAACAAAAACATTAATTAAATTTGTTTTAGTTTTGTTGCTTATTTCGCCCTTATTCTCTTTTGTGGCAAAACCAACAGCCCATGCACCTTTTCTAGGGTATTCTATTAATACTACACTTTTACTTCCACTATTTTTTTTTGTAAAAGTTTCAGTCATTTGTGATATTGCCGAATATATAGTTCTTAATATTGGTATTTTTTTTAAAATATTATTAAAAAAATTTAAAATTCTTTTTCCTATAAATGATAAAGAAAGCCATCCAATTATAGTAATTAAAATAATAGATATGATAATCTCTAATCCAGGAATGTTATATGGTAAATAATGATTTGGATTGATTTCTCTTGGTAAAATTTTTGATAAAATGGAAATTAAAAAAAGTGTTAAATAAAGAGTAATTCCTATCGGTATCAGTACAAAAACACCAGCTAGAAAATAGTTTCTAATATTTGTTAAAAAAACTCTTTTTTTTTTCATCTTGACCTTCTATAAGTATATTTACATGTCAATCAATATCATAAATAGAAGAAAATTTCTTGAAATATTCGGTGGTTGCAGCTGTGGATTAATGCTGAGTTCTTGCAGCACAGCACCAATCACTAATAGAAAACAATTAAGAATAATACCTGAAAGTTCACTAAATAGACAAGCATCTCAAGTTTATGAACAAATAAAGAATAAAACTAAACTTAGTGATGATAAATTAAAATTAAATGAAATAAAAGAAATTGGATCAAGAATTGAAGATTCTGTTAGCGCATACTTTGCTTCTATAAACAAATATGATCCTACTCATAATTTTAGATGGGACTATATTCTAATTGACAATGATAAAATTAAGAATGCCTGGTGTATGCCGGGTGGAAAAATTGCTGTTTACACGGGTATATTAAAAATTACAAAAAATAAAGATGGATTAGCTGCTGTTATGGGTCATGAAATAGCCCATGCAGTAGCGAAACATTCAGTTGAAAGAGCTAGTCGTTCTTTAATATTAAATATGGGTACAGCAGCATTAGATATATTTACTGGCGGAGCGGTCTCTAACACTTCAAGAACAACAGGAATAGATGTTGCTGGTATGTTAAGAACGTTTGGAATTGATAATCCGTTTGGCAGAAAACAAGAAACTGAAGCAGATTATTTAGGTCTTATATTTTCATCATTAGCTGGATACGATATTAGAGAATCGGTAAAAGTTTGGGAAAGAATGAAAGAAGAAAATAAAGGCAAAGAGCCGCCAGAATGGATGAGCACGCATCCATCAAATGACAAAAGGATAAAATCACTTAAAAAGTGGATACCAGATATAATCAATAGATTTCCGCCTATAAAAAAGATTAGTGCAATAAAGGACTATAAAATAATTATTTAAAAATTACTAACTGTAAACAAAAATATTATTAGCAATTTTATTAAAAAAAATAGTTTGGTTTCGTCTGCTGACTCATTTCTTTTTTTGGTGAGCCGTGCTGGATTCGAACCAGCGACCCATTCCTTAAAAGGGAATTGCTCTACCAACTGAGCTAACGGCCCGTATAAATAAAGTATTTTTTATTTTAAATTTTAAGTGAAACTTTTGGTTAAGTTCGAAATAAAATTTTTAAATTTCTTTACACTTAAAAATTTAAACAATAAAAAAATATTTTTTTTATTACCAAAAAACAATGTTTAGACTAAAGATTAGTAAATTGCAAATAATATGGTTAAGAAAGTATTGATATATCGTCAATAACAAATTCAATGTTTTTTTTTTCCTTTCCATTCATTCAGCTTCATTTTGCCAGCTATATTAATTAATTTTTTATTATTTTTGTTTAAAAAAGGTTCTAAGGGAGTGTTGTGTGCGTTCCATGTGGTGCTTTTAAAAACCGAACCATCTTTTCCGCATAATACAGATTTAATCAATTTTTCATTTATAAATTTTGAAGAGATGATTCTAATATTTTCTATAACAAATTTTGGTTCATTATTTCCTGGGCCAAATGGGGCTAATGAATTTATTTCTTTATAAAAATTTTCATTTACAGCGCTCGGAGCTATAACTGTATCTAATAAAATGCTTGGTATATCTGAATCTTTTATTTTTGTCTTTTCAAAATTATTTATCAAAAACTTTCTAAAAGCATCAATATTTTTTTTTTCTACAACAAAACCACCAGCCATTTTGTGACCACCTCCCCGTTTTAAAATATTTTTTTGGACTGCTTGAATTATATTTGAGCCAATATCAAAACCAAAAACAGATCTAGACGATCCTTTGCCAATTTCATTATTAAGAGATATTATTACTACCGGCTTATTATATTTTTCTTTAATTCTCGATGCAACAATACCAATTATACCTTCATGCCAATTATTACCACTTAAGACCAAAACTGGATCATTCTTAAATATTTCAGCTTGTTTATTGATATCTTCGATTAATAAAAGTTCAATACTTTTTCTTTCAGTATTAAATTTATCTAAATCTACAGCAAGATTATAAACTCTTGAGGGGTCTTCAGAGGTAAGGAGCTCAGCTCCATGCGAGGACTTTCCTACTCTTCCACCTGCATTAATTCTTGGTCCTAATAAAAAACCAAGGTCAAATGTAGTTGGTTGTGATTCTATCTTACATAAGTCATATAAAGTCTTTAAGCCAAGATTTTGTCTTTTTTTCATGATTTTTAAACCTTGTTTAACAATAGCGCGATTTAAACCAATTAAAGGGACCACATCACAAACAGTACCTAAAGAAACTAAATCAAGAAAATTCAAAATGTCTGGTTCTATAACTTTATTTATTTTGAACCAGCTAGATTCTCTGAGTTTTTTATTTAAGGCTACTAAAAACATAAAACATACACCAGCGGCACAAAGATAGTTTAAACCTGATGTATCGTCATATCTATTGGGATTTACTAAAGCATGTGCTTTAGGAAGTTTTATGTCAGATTGGTGATGATCCAAAACAATAACATCTATTTTTTTTTTTTGGGCAAATCTTATTGGTTCATGTGATAAAGTTCCACAATCAACAGTAAAAATTAACTTTACATTTAATTTAATTAATTTATTAAAGCCATCAACATTTGGTCCATAACCTTCCTTTTTTCTGTCGGGAATATATGTCTGAATATTTTGATTAATTAATAAAAAAAATCTACTTAATAAAGCTGTAGATGTAGCTCCATCAACGTCATAATCACCAAAAATGCCTATAACCTCGTTATTAATCAATGCATTGTATGTTCTCTCAACAGCTAAATGCATATCTTTTAATAAAAAAGGATTAGGCATAATATTTTTTATAGTGGGGTTTAAATAAAGATTAATGTCGTTAATATTTTTTTTCCTTATAGCTAAAAGCTTGGCCACAATAGGGCTTAAAGAATAAGATTCTGAGTATTTTTGAACATCAGCTTCGGCAAACTTTTTAAAAATCCATTTTTTTCCACTTACAGAAGTGAAACTCATTTTTTTATTTTATTTTTAATTATTATATTTGTTTTTGCTTTTTTATGAAGAAAAAATGTTTCTGAGTAAAAGTATTCATTATCAGATTTAATTCCTTTAACTATATCTCCATCCGTAACACCAGTAGCAAAAAATAAAACATCATCTTTTATAATATCGGATATTATATATTTTTTATTAAAATTCGTAATACCTAATTTTTTTCCTTTTTTTTTTTCTTCATCATTGTTGAAAACTAGTCTAGCTTGCATTTGGCAATCTAAGCAATCTAAAGCAGCAGCTGCAAGGACGCCCTCAGGGGCCCCACCCGTACCAACGTACATGTCTATATTTAAGTTTTTAATACCAACTGCAATAGCTCCAGAAACATCACCATCATTGATAAAATGAATTTTAACTCCAAGAGAATTTAAATCATTAATAATTTTTTCATGTCTTTTTCTTTTTAAGATGCAAATTCTTAGTTTATCTGGAGTTGTATTTTTTTGCATTAGATAAAATTTTAACATTATCAATAATTGTCTTATCAAGATCTAAAAGATTATTTGGTAAAGATGGTCCAATTGCAATTTTTTCCATATACATATCAGGTGCATTAAGTAGACATTTTGTTTTTGAGACGGCCATAACCGATAAAGCATTTGGCAAATTTTTTACTGTAAAATTAGTTCCTTCAAGTGGATCAACGGCTATATCAAATTCTTCACCAAATCCCAAACCAACAACTTCATTTACATATAACATTGGAGCCTCATCTAGCTCGCCCTCTCCTATAACTATTTTGCCCTTTATTGGAATTTTATTTAATTGACATCTCATTTCATCAACAGCGGCTTGATCAGCTGCAATTTTATCATTCTTACCAACGAAGAGGGAAGCACCGTAAGCAGCTCTCTCTGTAGCTAAAGCAAAAGGAAGTATATATTTTTTATCTATAGACATTATTCTTCTCTATTCTTATAGAAATTGGTTTTTTTTATAATAAATTTATTACTTGATAAGTTTTTTATTAAGTTTCTATAATTTTTTTCAGAATTTTCGTGAGTAATAATTGTTACTGATGATTTTTTATTTTTTTTATCTGGGTTTTGTATTAAATTTTTAATTGAAATCTTGTTTTTTGCAAAAATTTTACTTATTGATGATAAAACTCCACGTTTATCTTTGACTTCAAGTCTCAAGTAAAAAGAATTTAAATATTGGTTAATGTCAAAAAAACTAATTTTTTTTCTTTTGTTATATGGCGATCCAAAAGGATATTTTATGTTACCTCTTAATACTGACAAGAGATCAGACATTAAGGCAGAAGAAGTGGGTCCAGGTCCAGCACCCTCTCCTTGTAATATGGTTTGGCCAACAGGTTTTCCATCTATAATTATTGCGTTCATTACTCCATTAATATTAGCAATATAATTACTTTTTTTAATTAAAGTTGGATGAACTCTTTCAAAAAGCTTATTGTTAATAATTTCAGTAATTCCTAATAACTTTATTTTATAATTTAATTTATTTGCTATTCTAATATCTTCAATTTCAATGCCTTCTATTCCATCCATTAAACAATTATTTTTTGAAATTTTTTTATTAAAAGCGAGAGCAGATAAAATTCTTACTTTAGATAAAGAGTCTTGACCATTTAAATCAAACTTAGGATTTCTTGGTTCTGCATATCCTAATAATTGGGCACGTTTTAATACATTTGAAAAAGAATCTTGTGAACTTTCCATTTCAGATATTATGTAGTTACAAGTTCCATTTAATATACCGACAACTTTATTAATTTTATTTTACCCAACTTTAAAAATTTACCTTTAGTTTGAGTTCTTTCAATATATATCCAAATATTATTATTTCGCATTCCCTTTGTTGCGGGTTGACCCAAAACAGCAATTACATCATTTTTATTAGATTTATTAGATAAAATTAGCTTTTCTCTTTCTTCCAGGTAGGATATTCCATGAGTATTAATTATTGCTTTACGTTGACAAGAGGTTAAAATTATTAGCAATAAAACGGTAATAATAATATTCTTTTTTATATGCATAAAAATGTTAAAATTCGATATGTTAAAATTATATAATAAAATTGTTTTTTTTATCACGTAATAAGTTTTTGTATAATATTTTTCATATAGATGATACGTTCCAGAACAGAATAAATCTTATCTTCTTACATATTTCATTTTTATTTATTAAGGTTAAGCAAAATGAAGATAAAAAAGATTACAAAGTATTTTCACAAAAAATGTTTGATTTAATATTTAAGAAAATTGAAATTAATATGAGAGAAATAGGGCATGGAGATGTTTCTGTTAATAAAAATATGAAGTTTTTAGTAAAGATTTTTTACAATTTGCTTTTAGATTGTGAAAATTATCACAAAAAAGACGAAAATTCTAAAATTAACTTTTTATCAAAAATACTTACTCTAGATAAGAATGATATAAAAAATAACAAATATATCAATATAATTAGATATTTTGATAAATATCATGCTTTTTGTGTTGATTTACCATTAGATAATGTATTAAAGGGTGATTTAAATTTTAATTATAAATAATATTATAAATGGCTGTACCAAAACGCAAAACATCAAAGTCTAGACGTGATATGAGAAGATCTCATCATAGAATTAAAAACACCAATATAGTGGAAGATAAAAAATCTGGAGAATACAGATTGTCACACCATTTGGATTTGAAAACTGGAATGTATAACGGCAAACAAATTCTAGTATCAAAAAAATAAATAAAATTACATGTCCAAAAGAGTACACATCGCAATAGATGCTATGAGCGGCGAAAACTCCCCAAAAAAAAATTGTTGACGGGATTGAAATTTCCTTAAATAAAAACAAAGAAAATTTTTTTATTTTGTACGGACAAAAAGATGTTTTGGTTAAAGAAATAGCAAATAAAAAAATAATAAAAGAAAATAGCGAAATAATTCATACGCCAGATATAATTAAAGATGACGAAAGTCCACTCTCAGCAACTAAAAGTGGCAAAGAATCTAGCATGTGGAAAGCTATTAGTGCACAAAAGGTTAATAGAGCTGATATATCTTTATCAGCTGGTAATACAGGAGCTCTTTTATTAATGTCAAGATTGATATTAAATACCATTGACGGAATAGATAAACCTGCATTAGCTGGATTATGGCCAAACAATAAAGGAATGAACGTAGTTTTAGATTTAGGTGCCAATGTAGAATGTAGTGCAAAAAATTTATTAGATTTTTCAAGCATGGGATCGGCTTTACATAGATCACTTTACGAACATGAAGTTCCAAAAGTAGCTTTATTAAATATTGGTTTAGAAGAACACAAGGGTAACGATGTATTAAAAAAAACGTTTTCTATATTAAAAAAAAGTAAAATAAATAATTTTGAATTTTCTGGTTTTATTGAAGGAAATCAAATAATGAACGGTGACGTAAATGTTATTATTACTGATGGTTTTACAGGAAACATCGCTTTAAAGACGGCCGAAGGAACTGCGAATTTTATTACAAAAAATATAAAAAAATCTTTAAATATATTTTCATTATTGCTTTCTTACTATTCTTTAAAAAAATTTAAAGATAAATTGGATCCAAGAAAATTTAATGGTGCTATTTTTTTAGGTCTTGAAGGACCCGTAGTTAAAAGTCATGGGTCCACCGATGCAATTGGATTTTCATATTCTATAGATATGTGTAATAAAATTATAAAATCAAACTTAATAAAAAAAATTAAAACTAATTTAATTATTTGATCAATAATAAGTACAGTATTCGTTTTATATAATGAAAAAGAAAAACTTCACGCGTAAAAATCTTATAGGTTCAATTTATAAAAACTTAGGTTTTTCTAAAAATACATCATCGAAAATTGTTGATGATTTTTTTGAAATTATTAGCTTTAAGCTTTCTATTTTGAAAAAAATTAAAATTACATCTTTTGGTACATTTCAAACTTTAGATAAAAAAGAAAGGATTGGGCGCAACCCTAAAAATAAAAAAGTCGCACAAATATCTGCAAGAAAAATAGTTAAGTTTACGGCATCAAAAATGCTAAAAAAAAAAATAAACAATAGATGAGCTCAACAAATAAAACAGAAAATGCTTATAAAACAATAGGTGAGGTTGCGAAAGATCTTGATTTAATAAATAGAACTACTGGAAAACTGCAAACTCATACAATTAGATTTTGGGAAACTCAATTTAAACAAATTAAACCAATGATTGGTCCCGGAAAAAGAAGATATTATTCTAAAAAAAATTATAAAATAATTAAATCTATTAAATTTCTTCTAAAAGAAAAAGGTTTAACGATAAATGGCGCAAAAAAAATACTTAATAATCATTCAAATGACTTGCTTGACCCTAACGCTAATTCGGGTATATATAATTCAAAAAAAACTGTAACTAAAAATATTAAAGAAAAGTTAAAAAATATTACTAAAATTATAAGAGAACTAAAAAATTTAAAATAATGGCAAAAAAAACTCATATTAAAGTAAGACTAGTTCCCGAGTCCAAACCTAACAGTTCTTTTTTTTACTATGTAAAGAAACCTACAGCTGGTGAAAAGGCTAAAGTAAAACTAAAAGCAAAAAAATATAATCCCTCAACTCGTAAACACGAAACTTTTGTTGAAAAAAAGTTACCTCCTCACAGTAAATAATTATTTTTTTTTAAAATTTTTTGTCTCGTAATCTATGTAACTCCCAATCATAGATTTCCAAATCTTATTAGTTATTTGTGGGTCGATTTTTTTTTTAATAGAATTTTTTCTAATTTTTAAAAGAATTTCGTTAATTCTCACTTTATCAATAATTTGTTTTTTATGTTTTTTGATTTTTATTACTTGATTTACTAGTAAAGTCCTTTTTTTAACTAATGATAATAATTTTAAGTCTAATTTATCAAGTTTATTTCTTACTATTTTAAGTTTATTTTTTTCCATTACGGTGACAAATATACATTTTTTTTATATCAATCTTAAAGATATATTAATTTTATGAATGAGGATAATAAAAATATTTTTATTTCTTATTGGCTTTTGTTAATAACTTTACTTGTGGCTTTTATGATTTTTGTTGGTGGAATAACAAGGTTAACAGATTCTGGTTTATCAATAACAAAGTGGGATTTATTTTCAGGTGTTCTACCTCCCATTGGGTTAGAAAAATGGGAGATTGCTTTTTCTTTATACAAACAAATACCCGAATATATTTTGCTAAACTCAAATATGACTTTAATTGAGTTTAAATTTATTTATTTTTGGGAATATATACATAGACTTTTGGGTAGAATTATTGGTTTGTTTTATATATTACCGCTCATTTTTTTTACCTATAAAAAGTTTATTAACACAAAAAAAGATATTGTCTATTTTTATTTTATTTTTATATTAATATGTTTTCAAGGTTTGATAGGTTGGTACATGGTCAAAAGCGGTTTATCCAATAGAACCGACGTAAGTCATTATCGACTTTCCTTACATTTATCCAGTGCTTTTTTTATTTATATTTTATTATTCATTAAATATTTAGATTATAAAACGCCTAATTTTTTTGTTATTGGACATAAGCTTCCCTACAATTTACCTTTTTTATTACTTTTCTTAATATTTTTTCAAATATCATTTGGTGCTTTAGTTTCAGGTTTAGATGCTGGTAAAATATATCAGTCTTGGCCATTAATGCATTCAAGTTATTTCCCTAACGATTCTAATTTTTCTGATTTATTTTCTATGCAATTTTTTGAAACACCTTCTCTTGTGCAGTTTGTTCATAGAAATATTGCATATTTTATTTTTATTATATTTTTATTAACTTTTTATTTAATAAATAAAAACAACAATTTTTTTTATATGAGAAAAATTTCTATACTTATTTTTATTATTCTTTTATTTCAAATTATTTTGGGAATTATTACAGTTCTTTCTGGAGCCCAAATTGTATTTGCTTCAATGCATCAATTGGGTTCAATTATTTTAATATCTGCTTCTTTAAATCTTTTTTTTATAAATTCAAAAGCTAAACTATTCTAACTTACGGGTTTAATACTTGCGTTTCCAGATATGTTTAAAGCTTGATTTAAGTCAGCGATAATATCATCATGGTGCTCTATTCCAATTGATAATCTTACGTATCCTGGTGTTACACCTGCCGCAAGAAGTTCTTCAGATGTTAATTGGCTGTGTGTTGTTGTAGCCGGATGAATTGCTAGACTTCTAGCGTCACCAATATTTGCAACATGGTAAAACATTTTAAGAGATTCAATAAATTTTTTACCAGCCTCAACTCCTCCTTTTACTTCTACGCCTACTAAACCTCCGTTTCCTCCCTTAAAATATCTTTTCGCTCTAGCAGCAAGTTCCCCCTTATGAAGCGTTGGGTAAATAACCTTATCAACGTTTTTGTGTTTAGTTAAGAAATCAACAACTTTTTCGGCATTAGAACAATGTTGCTTCATTCTAAGTGCGCATGTTTCTAAACCCTGAATAATACCAAAAGCATTATCTGGAGCTAAAGCAGAACCTAAATCTCTTAAAAGCACAACACGAGCCCGAACAGCAAAAGCAACATTTGCCCCAGTTAGTTCTGGAACAACCTTACCCCAAACAGCTCCACCGTAACTTGGATCAGGTTCATTATATAAAGGCTGCCTCTTTGCATTTGCGGTCCAATCAAAATTTCCTCCATCTACTAAAATTCCGCCTATAACTGTACCATGACCACCAATATATTTAGTTAGCGAATGCATCACTACCGCAGCACCATGTTCCAAAGGCTTACATATAATAGGTGATGAAGTGTTATCCATTATTAGAGGTATGTTATTTTTTCTTCCAATATCAGCCACTTCCTTAATAGGAAAAACTCTTAAATATGGATTTGGTAAAGTTTCTGCATAGAAAGCTCGGGTTTTATCATCCACTTGTTTTTCAAAGTTTTTTGGATCGGTTGGATCCGCATATCTCACTTCAATACCAAGTCTTTTGAGTGTGTGAGTAAAAAGGTTAACGGTACCGCCATACAAATCAGTAGAGCTCACTATATTATCTCCAGCTTGTGCGCAGTTTAATATGCAAAAAGTTGAAGCAGCTTGTCCAGATCCAACTGTTACAGCAGCAAGTCCACCTTCTAAAGCAGCAACTCTTTTCTCCAATACATCATTTGTAGGATTCATTATTCTTGTGTAAATATTTCCAAATTCTTTAAGTGCAAATAAATTTGCAGCAGTATCTGTATCTTTAAATTGATATGAAGTTGTTCTATAAATAGGCACAGCTACAGCTGTTGTTGCCGGGTCACTTCTGTACTCTCCGCCATGCAAACCTATAGTTTCTGGGTTTTTAATCTCTTTTGTCATTATATTTCCCCTTTTTATTATATTTTAGATAGTTTGATGGTAAAAAGACACATTGTAAAGCATATTATAAATAGTTAAAAATTGACTTTAAGACAAAATCTCAGTATTTATGCCAAAAAAACATGACACCATTTATTAAAAAAAAAGATATTCAGAATAATTGGATTCTAGTTAATGGAGAAAATGCTATTGTTGGTAGATTAGCAGCTTATATATCGTTGGTTCTAAGAGGAAAAAATAAAGCAAAGTTTGCACCTAATATGGATAATGGAGATTTTGTTGTAGTTACAAATATTGAAAAAATAAAGTTTACTGGAAAAAAATTTACAGACAAAAAATACTATAGACATACAGGTCACCCTGGTGGAATCAAAACAACATCACCCAACTTATTAATTGAGAAAAAACCAGAACAAATATTAAAATTAGCAGTAAAAAGAATGATGCCCGGAGGGCCTTTAGCAAAAAAAACAGCTATCAAAGTTAAAAATGTACATAGGGACTGAACATCCTCATGCTTCACAAAATATTGAAATAGTTGATTTTAAAAAAATTAATTCGAAAAATACATATAATTAATTAATATGATCGCCGAAGCAAACAATCCAAATACTAAAAAAACTAAACTAGATTTTAAAGATTCAAAATATGCTACTGGAAGAAGAAAGAAATCAATAGCAAAAGTTTGGCTAAAAAAAGGATCGGGAATTATTCATATTAATAAAATAAAAATGATAGATTATTTTATTAACCCCAATTTACAAATTGCCGTTAATCGTCCATTAAAAGTAATAAATGGAGAGACAATATACGACGTGAGAGCTAGTGTTAAAGGTGGAGGTTTAAGTGGCCAAGCCGGTGCAGTTATACTCGGTATAGCTAGAGCTTTAGTTATGACTGATCCTAACTATAAAGCGTCATTAAAAAAAGAAAAATTGACGACCAGAGACTCACGTGCTGTAGAAAGAAAAAAATACGGACATAAAAAAGCAAGAAAAAGCTTTCAATTTTCTAAAAGGTAATTTTTTCAATACCTACTAAAATTTACTGATATAGTAAAGAATAATGAAAGATTCATTAAATATAGCAATAGTTGGTGCAACTGGTTACATTGGAATGCAATTAACGACATTACTACTGAATCATCCAAAAGTAATAATAACTTATTTATGCGCCACAAAATCTATAGGTAAAAAAATAAAATTATTTGGAAAGCATTCAACAAAAAAACTTCCTTTAATAACGAATTTGAAAGATATTGATTTTAAAAAGATTGACATTATTTTTTCTGCTTTACCGAACGGTGAAGCTCAAAATCTTGCAAAAATAATACCTAATAATATTAAGCTAATAGATTTATCTGCAGATTTTAGATTGAAAAGTTCAAAGGAATATAAAAAATGGTATGGATTAAATCACAAAGGTAAAAAATTAATTAATAAATCAATATATTCTCTTACTGAATTTTCAAGAAATAAATTAAAGAATTATAATATTATTTCATGTCCAGGATGTTATCCAACTTCGATTCAAATTCCCTTAATTCCATTGCTTATGAAAAAATTAATTAAAACACAAAATATTGTTATAGATTCAAAATCTGGATATTCTGGAGCAGGAAAAAACATTAATAAAAAATTTAAGCATAAAAATTTATACAATTCTGTTACCGCTTACGGTGTTGGCAAACATAGACACATGTCGGAAATCGACCAAGAATTATCAATTGTATCTAAAAATAAAATTGCAGTTCGTTTCACACCTCACTTAATTCCAATGTTTAGAGGAATACTATCTACAATTTATGTTGAGACCAAAAACGAAATATCTGCAAAAAATATTTATGATATTTTGAAAAAATTTCATAAAAAAAACATGTTTGTAAAATTTAAAAAGTTTAACTCAGACCTGGGTACCGGGGATGTAATGAACACTAATAACTGCGAATTATCGATTTGTAAAGATAGATCAAAAAACAAAATAATTATTATATCTGCAATTGACAATTTGATAAAAGGCGGATCTGGACAAGCTATCCAAAATATGAATGTTGCTTTTAATTTCGATGAAAGTTTGGGATTGAGATGAATTATTTATATTTTTTCATATTTTTTATTTTTATCCACGCATGTAACGGACCTAAAAAAACTTTTTGGTGTGGCGATCATCCGTGCGCTAATAAAGCTGAACAACAACTATTTTTTAAAAACAATTTAAGTGTTGAAATAAAACAAAAATATATTCAAAAAAAAAAAGAAATTTCTAATGTTGATAAAATCGTTACACAAACATCCAAGTTAAATAAAAAAGACATGAGAAAAATTACTAAACTTGAAAAAGTAGAAAGAAAAAAAATTTTAAAAGAAAAAAAGGAACTTATAAAATTATCAAAAATTCAAAATAAAAAAAACTCAAAATGGAAAAAAAATAAAATAGTAAAAAAAAAAATTCCCAAAAGTACTAATGCTAATATTAAAAAAAAAACCAATAAAATTGATTTAAAAGATAATATCGCTGATAATACAGATTTTAAAGACGTTGTGTTAAATTCTGATTTTCAAAAAATTGCTGAAATTATTGAAAATAGAAATAAACTAAAGGCATATCCGAACATTGATGATATACCAAAATGATTATGAATAAAAAAAACATAAATATTGGTATTGTTGGATTGGGTCAAATTGGAAGTAGGCTATATAAAGAAATTTTATCTAAAAAAAATGATATTAAAATTAAAACAGGAACTAATGTTACAATTACAGGTATATCTGCAAAAAATATTAATAAAAAGCGTAGTTTTAAATTTAATAAAAAAATTTTTTTTAAAAATGCTTTAGAAATAAGTAAAAAAAAAAATATTGATATAGTGTTTGAGCTCATCGGTCATTCCGATGGTATTTCAAAAAAAGTTATTGAACATGCTTTAAAAAACAAAAAGCATGTTATTACTGCAAATAAAGCTATTATAGCGAAACATGGTGATTACCTTTCTCTTCTAGCTGAAAAAAATAAAGTTAATCTTGAGTTTGAAGCTTCTGTAGGGGGAGGCATTCCAATTTTAAGAACAATTAAAAACGGACTTTCAACGAATAAAATTAATAAAGTTGTCGGTATATTAAATGGAACTTGTAACTACATAATATCTGAAATGGAAAGTTCACAAGATTCTTTTTCAAATGTATTAAAACGTGCCCAATTATTAGGATATGCAGAACCAAGAAATCCTAAGTTTGATTTAAATGGTCAAGACTCTTTATCTAAAGTAAGAATTTTATCTGCTCTCGCTTTTAATAAAAAAATTTCAAAAAATAATTGTTTAATGGATGGAATAGAAGGCATTGAAATTGAAGATATTAGAATAGCAAATAAATTAAATTATAAAATAAAGTTATTAGGAATTACTGAAATTATTAACAATAAGCTTTTTGAAAGAGTTCATCCAACTTTAATTAAAAAAAGTAATTATATTGCTAATATTAATGGAGTAATGAACGCAATAATTATAGATGGAAAACCTGTTGGCCAAACCATATTACAAGGAGAGGGTGCTGGACCTGGACCCACTTCTTCTGCCTTAATGTCTGATCTCTTGTCAGTATTAAGAGGTAACATAAAATATCCTTTTGGATCGCCATATAACAAAAGAAAAAAAATTAGTTTTTTTGACATTAACCAATATTTAAATTCTTTTTACTTGAGACTTGAAGTCAAAGATAAACGTGGAGTTTTATCATCAATAAGTAAAATTTTTGCAAAAAACAAGATTTCAATTAAAAATTTAATACAAAACCCAGATAAAAAAAATAAAAAATCATCAGTAACAATTATTACTCACGAAAATTCTGAAAAAAATTATAGAAACTTAATAAAAAACTTATCAAGTAATAAATTTATTATAAAAAAAACCAATTTCTATAAGAATAGAGAAGAATAATGTCTATAGATAAAAAATATATACTTCCTTTTGCTTTAGCTACAGAGAGAGCTGCTTACGGTGCTTCCCTCTTCGTTGGTAAGAATGATAAAATTGCAGCTGATCAAGCCGCTGTTGATGAAATGAGATGTCAATTAAATAAAATTCCAATAAAGGGCAAAATAGTTATAGGAGAGGGCGAGCTAGATGAGGCTCCAATGTTATATGTAAATGAAGTTGTTGGTTTGGGATTTGGTGAAGAATTTGATATAGCCGTTGATCCACTTGAAGGAACTAATTTTACAGTAAAAAATTTGCCAAATGCTTTATCGGTTATGGCCGTCTCAAAAACAAAATGTCTACTTAATGCACCTGATATGTATATGGAAAAAATTGCAATTGGACCATCTTTACCAAATAATCTTTTAGATCTTGATAAGACAATTATTGATAATGTTAAAATTTTATCTAATGCAAAAAAATACAACTCCAGATAAACTAAGAATTTGCATCTTAAAAAGAAAAAGACATGAAAAAATTATTAATGATTTAAATTCTCTTGGAGTTAAAATTCATTTTATCAATGATGGTGATGTTTCTGGAGCTATTGCAGTTGGTATTAAAAACTTAAATATAGACATGTACGTTGGTACGGGTGGGGCCCCTGAGGGCGTCCTTGCAGCTGCTGCTTTAGATTGCTTAGATTGCCAAATGCAAGCTAGACTAGTTTTCAACAATGATGAAGAAAAAAAAAAAGGAAAAAAATTAGGTATTACGAATTTTAATAAAAAATATATAATATCCGATATTATAAAAGATGATGTTTTATTTTTTGCTACTGGTGTTACGGATGGAGATATAGTTAAAGGAATTAAATCTGATAATGAATACTTTTACTCAGAAACATTTTTTCTTCATAAAAAAGCAAAAACAAATATAATAATTAAAAATAAAATAAAAAAATGAGTTTCACTTCTGTAAGTGGAAAAAAATGGATTTTTAAAAAGTTTGCCGAAGCTGATGTTCAAAAATACTCAGAATCTTATTCTTTAAGCCCTATTGTGGCCAAGCTTTTAGCTATAAGGAAAAAAAATATTAACGACATTAATCTTTATTTAAACCCCACTATAAAAAATATTATGCCTAATCCTTTTTTATTAAAAGATATGCATTTAGCTGTTGAGAGAACATACAATGCATTGATTAATAACGAGGTTATAGGCATTTTTGGTGATTATGACGTTGATGGAGCTACATCTACAGCTTTATTAAGTAGATTTTTTTTATTAATTAATCAAAATATTCAGACATATATTCCCGACAGAAAAAAGGAAGGTTATGGACCAAATGTTGATGGCTTTAATAAATTAATTAAATTAAATGTAAAGTTAATTTTTACTGTTGATTGTGGAACTTTATCACATGAACCAATAAGATTTGCCCAAAAAAAAAAAATAGATGTTATTGTTTTGGATCATCACCAATCTGACATAAAACTTCCTAAAGCACATGCTTTAGTAAATCCCAATAGATATGACGATACATCAGGTTTAAACTATCTTTGTGCCGCTGGTGTATGTTTTATGTTTTTAGTAGCCTTAAATAAAAAACTCAGAGAATCTAGCTGGTTCAAAATAAATAAAGTTATAGAACCAGACATTTTGAATTTTCTTGATTTAGTTTCTTTAGGTACTGTTTGTGATGTGGTCCCTTTAATTGGTTTAAATCGCGCTATTGTTAAACAAGGTTTAAAAATCATGAAAAAAAGACAAAATCTTGGCTTAAAGACTTTATATGACTTATGTAAGATAGAATCACAACCAACTACATTTGACCTTGGTTTTTTATTAGGACCAAGAATTAATGCAGGTGGAAGAGTAGGAAAGTCCTCGCATGGAGCTGAGCTCCTTACCTCTGAAGACCCCTCAAGAGTTTATAATCTTGCTGTAGATTTAGATAAATTTAATACTGAAAGAAAAAGTATTGAACTTTTATTAATCGAAGATATCAATAAACAAGCTGAAATATTTAAGAATGATCCAGTTTTGGTCTTAAGTGGTAATAATTGGCATGAAGGTATAATTGGTATTGTTGCATCGAGAATTAAAGAAAAATATAATAAGCCGGTAGTAATAATATCTCTTAATAATGAAATTGGCAAAGGATCGTCTAGATCTGTTTTTGGTTTTGATATTGGCTCAAATATAATTCAAGCAGTCCAAAAAAATATTTTAAAACGGGGAGGTGGTCACAAAATGGCTGGTGGTTTTGTTGTAGAAAAAAAAAATATTGATGCTTTTAGAAAGTTTTTGATAAATAATTTTGAAAAGACAAAAATAAAAGATTCAGATATACCAAGCATTTTATTAGATACAGTTATAGCTCCGAGCGCTGTAAATGAAAATTTTTATAAAGAAATAAATTCATTAGCCCCATTTGGCCCAGGAAATAATGAACCAAAATTTGTTATAGAAAATATTAGAATCATCTCTTCAAAATTTATAAATGAAAAATTGATTAAATCTGTATTATGCGGAAAAGATGGTTCGGTTTTTAAAAGCACCACATGGAACGCACACAACACTCCCTTAGAACCTTTTTTAAACAAAAATAATAAAAAATTAATTAATATAGCTGGCAAAATGAAGCTGAATGAATGGAAAGGAAAAAAAAAACATTGAATTTGTTATTGACGATATATCAATACTTTCTTAACCATATTATTTGCAATTTACTAATCTTTAGTCTAAACATTGTTTTTTGGTAATAAAAAAAATATTTTTTTATTGTTTAAATTTTTAAGTGTAAAGAAATTTAAAAATTTTATTTCGAACTTAACCAAAAGTTTCACTTAAAATTTAAAATAAAAAATACTTTATTTATACGGGCCGTTAGCTCAGTTGGTAGAGCAATTCCCTTTTAAGGAATGGGTCGCTGGTTCGAATCCAGCACGGCTCACCAAAAAAAGAAATGAGTCAGCAGACGAAACCAAACTATTTTTTTTAATAAAATTGCTAATAATATTTTTGTTTACAGTTAGTAATTTTTAAATAATTATTTTATAGTCCTTTATTGCACTAATCTTTTTTATAGGCGGAAATCTATTGATTATATCTGGTATCCACTTTTTAAGTGATTTTATCCTTTTGTCATTTGATGGATGCGTGCTCATCCATTCTGGCGGCTCTTTGCCTTTATTTTCTTCTTTCATTCTTTCCCAAACTTTTACCGATTCTCTAATATCGTATCCAGCTAATGATGAAAATATAAGACCTAAATAATCTGCTTCAGTTTCTTGTTTTCTGCCAAACGGATTATCAATTCCAAACGTTCTTAACATACCAGCAACATCTATTCCTGTTGTTCTTGAAGTGTTAGAGACCGCTCCGCCAGTAAATATATCTAATGCTGCTGTACCCATATTTAATATTAAAGAACGACTAGCTCTTTCAACTGAATGTTTCGCTACTGCATGGGCTATTTCATGACCCATAACAGCAGCTAATCCATCTTTATTTTTTGTAATTTTTAATATACCCGTGTAAACAGCAATTTTTCCACCCGGCATACACCAGGCATTCTTAATTTTATCATTGTCAATTAGAATATAGTCCCATCTAAAATTATGAGTAGGATCATATTTGTTTATAGAAGCAAAGTATGCGCTAACAGAATCTTCAATTCTTGATCCAATTTCTTTTATTTCATTTAATTTTAATTTATCATCACTAAGTTTAGTTTTATTCTTTATTTGTTCATAAACTTGAGATGCTTGTCTATTTAGTGAACTTTCAGGTATTATTCTTAATTGTTTTCTATTAGTGATTGGTGCTGTGCTGCAAGAACTCAGCATTAATCCACAGCTGCAACCACCGAATATTTCAAGAAATTTTCTTCTATTTATGATATTGATTGACATGTAAATATACTTATAGAAGGTCAAGATGAAAAAAAAAAGAGTTTTTTTAACAAATATTAGAAACTATTTTCTAGCTGGTGTTTTTGTACTGATACCGATAGGAATTACTCTTTATTTAACACTTTTTTTAATTTCCATTTTATCAAAAATTTTACCAAGAGAAATCAATCCAAATCATTATTTACCATATAACATTCCTGGATTAGAGATTATCATATCTATTATTTTAATTACTATAATTGGATGGCTTTCTTTATCATTTATAGGAAAAAGAATTTTAAATTTTTTTAATAATATTTTAAAAAAAATACCAATATTAAGAACTATATATTCGGCAATATCACAAATGACTGAAACTTTTACAAAAAAAAATAGTGGAAGTAAAAGTGTAGTATTAATAGAATACCCTAGAAAAGGTGCATGGGCTGTTGGTTTTGCCACAAAAGAGAATAAGGGCGAAATAAGCAACAAAACTAAAACAAATTTAATTAATGTTTTTGTTCCAACTACACCAAATCCAACTAGTGGTTTTTTAATAATGTTTCCTAAGGATGAAATAATTTATTTAGATATGTCCTTCGAAGATGCTTCTAAATTTATTGTTTCTGCAGGAACATCACAACCAAGCTAAAATTGTTCTGAATTTATTTCGTTAACAATATCAGCTTTATCAAAAAGTTTTAATAAAAAACTATATTTTTGAAAATTTCTCTCATTCATTTCAATACTTTTAATATCTTGCTCGGCAATTTTGAAAAGATCTTCATGGTGTACTGGATCGGCTAATTTAAAATCCTTAACTCCGCTTTGTTGGTATCCAAGTACATCACCAAATCCTCTAATTTTTAAATCTTCTTCCGCTATAAAAAAACCATCGTTTGTCATTTTGAGTATTTTTAGTCGTTTTCTGGCATTTTCACTTAAATTTTTTTTAAATAAAAGAATGCAAGTTCCTTGAATAACTCCTCTACCAACTCGTCCTCTTAATTGATGCAACTGTGATAACCCAAATTTATTAGAGTTTTCAATTATTATAATATTTGCATTAGGAAAATCTACACCAACTTCAATGACAGTGGTAGATACAAGAATATCAATTTTTTTATTTAAGAAATATTTTAAATTCAAA
>CAJQSJ010000010.1 GCA_905612535.1 uncultured Pelagibacteraceae bacterium
ATTCTCAAAAAAAAAATTAAAATATGAAAATACTATTTCTTTATCCAAATCACGAAGGTTACTTCAGATGTCCCGTTGGCTTGACACTAGTAATGACAGTATGTGCAAATGCAGGACATGAGGTAAAATTGTTTGATACAACTTTCATGAATGTGGAGGATAATGTTGATAACAAAGTTAGAGAGAAAATTGGAATAGTTAAACCAGTTCCTGTTGATCATTTCTTTAACAAACAGTCAAAAAGCCAAATTGAAACTAAATGGTTAAAAACAATAGAGGAATTTAAGCCTGATGTAATAGGTACAACAATATTAGAAGATAGTTATCAATATTGTGATAGACTTTTAGGACTAGCAAAAAGTAAATTCAAAGTTTTTACTGTAGCAGGTGGAAGTATGCCAACTATAGTTCCACAGGTTATAATAGAAAATCCAAATGTAGATTTTGTTGTTGAAGGAGAAGCAGAAGTTGCTTTTGTTGAACTATTAAAATGTTTAGAAAACAAAACTTCTCGAAAAACAGTACCCAATCTTTGGCATCAAGAAAATGGAAAAGTTATTAAAAATCCATTAACTAAATATTTAAATATGGATGAAATACCAGACCAACGTTTAGACTTTTGGGACGATAAACATTTTCAAAAACCATATGATGGTAAATTGTATACAACAGGTTTTTTTGAAACATCTAGAGGGTGTATGCATAAGTGTCATTATTGTATTAATAGAGCGTTCCAAGTTTTTCAAGCCGACGCAGGGCTAGTCAGAAGAAATAAATCAATTAATAGAATTATGGAAGAAATTGGTAAAGCTCATAAAGAAAGAAATTATGGATTAATCCAATTCACAGATGATAATTTTTTAGCTAGACAACCAAGAGAATTAGATGAATTTTTTGAAAGATGGAAAAAAGAAATTAACGTACCTTATTGGATGAATACTTGCATCGAAACTGTTAACGATCACAATCTTCCTCAACTTAAAGAAAGTGGTTGCGTTGGAATCGGAATAGGAATGGAAACGGGAAGTGACTGGGTAAGACAACATTTACTTTTAAAAGGTAAAATGAGTAATGATTTTTATATGGAGAAATTTGCATTAATGGCAAAATATGGAATTCGCTCTACCTCAAACAGCATGATTGGAATACCAGGGGAATATGAAGAAGATTTTTTTGAGACTGTAAAATTAAACAAGGCAATTCGAGAAATAAATAAAGATTTAACTTCTTTTGATATATGTTTTATGGCGCCTTATATGGGAACAGTAATACATAATATAGCCTACGAAATGGGGTTAATAGAAGTACATAACAAAGCAGGTTTTAAAGGAATGTGCACTGCAAACATTACCATAAGAAGAGAGCCAATAATGAAGAACCCTTGCATGAGCAAAGAAAGAATAATAGAACTTTTTGAAGATTTTCATGACTATTTAACTGGAAAGAAAGAAATTCCTGAAAAATATTTAAAAAACGACCCTGAAAGAAGATACGCTAACAATGATGAAATTTACTCACTGTATGAGAAATATAAACAAGGTCCTATAGATCCCGCATTAATAAAACCTAAACAAAAACCAGCTTTAATAAAAACTAATAGTTCAATTCCAAATGGCGAATTGAGTGGAACCCAAGCCTAAGAAAATTTATAGTAATTATAATTGATGAGAAAATTAAAGTTTTTTTCTTTTTTATTTATTGTACTAATTATCCTATTTACTTTAGGAGCTATTAGTGTTGAAAATAAAAATACTGGACCTTTTATCAGTTCTATAAAATCAGCAATACCACTTAATATTAAAAATACATTAAAAAAAACATTATTTAGCATTCCAACTCTTAATAAAAAAGTAAAAAGACAAGAACTTACTATCGAAACACTTGATGCAAGAATTTTGGAACTATCAAAGAAAGTAGATCACTTACTTCAAGAAATTCAATTAACAGATATCGAAACAAAACTTATAAAGTCAAAATCATTTAATTATAAAATTACAAGTTTTAAATTACCTTTCTTAACTAGAAAAGAAGGCGACGGCAAGCCTACAGCTTATCTAGGACAAAACAAAGATACCGTTATAGTTGCAACAGGACATGGTGAATTTTTTTCATTTAAAAAAAATGAAATTGATTCAAATATTTTAAGTCTAAAAAAAGTAAAAACAAATATTAAAAAACTAATAAAAAATAGTAAATTTTATTCATTAGGAAAAATTGGCATTAGAGATATTCTTTTACTAGATAATAAAATTTATTTTTCTTATATAAAAGAACAGCAATATGGCTGTTATAATACATCAATTATGGTTTCCAACTTAGATTTAAGTTTCTTTAATTTTTCTGAGTTTTTTTCATACAAAGATTGTGTATCTCAAGAAATAATTTCTAAAAGATATCAAAGTAATCTTAGTATTATTCACTCTGGTGGAAGAATGCATTCATTTAAAGATGGAAAAATTTTATTTACTACTGGTTATGTGGGACATTATTTGGCAGCACAAGACAAAAATTCAATGTTTGGAAAAATAATTTCAATCGATTTAAATACAAAAAAATATGATTTTGTAGCTTTAGGTAGTCGTAACGCTCAAGGTTTGTATTACGATTTTAAAAATAATGTAGTCGTTAGCACAGAACATGGTCCATTAGGAGGAGATGAAATTAATGTTAATTTAAATCCTGATAGCGATCCTGTTGAAAATTATGGCTGGCCAATATCCTCATATGGAAAGCCTCAGCCAACTGAACCGTGGTTATTAAAAAATCCTCCACTCAACTCACATGATAAACACGGTTTTTTAGAGCCAATTAAATATTTTGTCCCATCAATTTCAATAAGTCAAATAATTAAAATGCCAAGAACTTTTAATGAAGAATTTATAAATGATTTTTTTATTGGTACTTTAGGTTTTAAATCTCAAATAAATGAAGGTGACCAAAGTATTCATCATATACGTTTTAATGATAATTTTGATAAAATCATATATGAAGACGTAATAAAAATTGGTGAAAGAATTAGAGATTTAATTTATATAAAAGAAAAAAAATCAGTTTTAATGTTATTGGAAACTGTACCAGCAATTGCTTTCTTAAAAATCACAGAGTAAAAAAATTATTTTAAATTTTTTAATTATGAATAAAAAAAAAAGAGTTTACGTCGGTTTATCCGCAGATATTTTGCATGAAGGCCATATAAAAATTTTAAAAACCGCAGCTCAATTAGGCGATGTTACTGTTGGACTATTGACTGATAGAGCCATTTCTACTTATAAAAAGTTTCCTATTCTTGACTATAAACAAAGAGCAATAGTCTTAAAAAGTTTAAAATATGTTAAAAATATATATCCTCAAGATACTTTAGACTACACAAAAAATTTAAAAATCTTTAAGCCAGACTTTCTTGTGCATGGAGATGATTGGAAAAAAGGAATACAAAAAAAAACACGGTCTTCAGCTATTAAAACCTTAAAAAAATGGGGTGGAAAATTAGTAGAACCAAAATACACAAAAAATATTTCTTCATCACTCATAAAAAAAAAAATACTTGAAATAGGCACCACGCCAGACGCTAGGAGAACAAAATTAAAAAGACTAATTTATTCTAAAGACTTGGTTCGAATAATCGAATCACATAATTCTTTGACGGGTTTAATTATAGAAAAATTAAATATAAATAAAAATGAAAAGTATTTTGAGTTTGATGGTATGTGGTCATCAAGTTTAACGGACTCAGCTGTTAGAGGAAAGCCTGACAATCAATCAGTTGATTATTCAACAAGAATTTTAGGTCTTAACGAAATATTAGACGTGACGACAAAGCCTATAATTTTTGATGCAGACAATGGTGGTAGAATTGAACATATCCCTTATTTAATAAAATCTTTAGATCGCGCAGGAATTTCAGCTGCAGTTATAGAAGATAAAGTAGGTTTAAAAAAAAATTCACTATTTAGCGATCAGTCAAAAGTAAAGCAAGATTCCATTGGTAATTTTTGTAAAAAAATAGATAAAGCGACTAAATCCAAGATATCAGATGATTTTTTAATTGTAGCAAGAATAGAGAGTTTGATTTTAGAAAAAGGTATTAAAGATGCATTGAAAAGAGCAGAAGCTTATTCCAAAGCTGGTGCTGATGCAATTCTAATTCATAGTAAAGAAAAAAAACCGACTGAAATTTTTAATTTTGCTAGAAAATTTAAAAATAGCAAATACTATAAACCAATGGTCGCAGTTCCTTCTACTTACTCTGCTACTAGAGAAAAAGATCTAATAAAAGAAGGTTTTAAAATAGTAATCTATGCAAACCATCTCTTACGTGCAGCATATCCTGCAATGCTTGGTGTTGCTAAAGATATATTAAGAAATCAACGATCATTAGAGTCAGAAAGTAAAATTGTACCAATTAAGGAAATCATAAATTTAATTAAATGATTGAAGTTAAAAAATTATTTGAATTTTTTAAAAAAAATAAAATAAATTTTTTCTGTGGTGTTCCTGATAGTGTCCTGAAAAAATTTTGTAATTTATTAGATAAAAAAAAGTCTTTGAGTCATGTTGTTGCTGTAAACGAAGGTAGTGCTATCGGTATTGGTACCGGATACTACCTATCAACTAAAAAGATACCTTGTATATACTTTCAAAACTCAGGGTTAGGTAACGCGGTTAACCCTCTATCCTCAATAACTCATTCAAAGGTTTACTCAATTCCTGCTTTATTAATGATAGGCTGGAGGGGAGCGCCAAATATTAATGATGAACCCCAGCATTTAGTAAAAGGAGCTATTACTCCCGATTTACTTGATCTCTTAAAAATTAAATATTGCATTTTAAGAAGTGAAAATGATTTTAAAAAATTAAGAAAATTATTAATATTTTCAAAAAAAAATAATCGTACAGTAGCATGCTTAATTGAAAAAAAAGTTTTGCTTGATAAAAAAAAATATAAAAAAAATAAAAATAAAAATTTTTTTGAGAGGTCAATTTTTATTAAAGAGCTTTTAAAGCAGGTAGAGCCTAAAGCAAAAATTATTTCAACAACAGGGTATACTTCGAGAGAGTTAATGCAAATAAGATCAGAGAATAAACTTAGAAAAGGAAAAGATTTTTACATGGTTGGTGGAATGGGACATGCGTTAGCAGTTTCCTTGGGAGTGTCCCTCAAATCCAAAAATCAGGTTATATGTTTAGATGGAGATGGAGCTGCACTTATGCATTTAGGCTCACTTAGAACAGCAGCATATTTTGGTAAAAAAAAATTAAAACATATAATTCTTAATAATGGAGCCCACGAGTCTGTGGGAGGACAGACCACTACGTCTCGAACAATAGATTTTGAAAAGATTGCTAAAGGTATTGGTTATAAAAGTTTTCTTAAGATATCGTCTAAAAAAAATTTAAAAAAATATATATCATCATTTTTAAAAACCAGCGGGCCAGCACTAATGGAGGTATGTATAGATCAAGGTTCAATGCAAAATTTAGAACGTCCTAAAAATTTAAAAAAAATAAAACATATTTTCTTAAACAAATGATTACTTCTTATTTAAATGCCCAAAAAGAAATTAATAAATATATTGTAAAAAATAAAACTAAAAAAGTTTTTGTATTATCAGGAAAGAATTCTTATTTTAAGTCAGGTGCAAAAAAATTTATGCACCAAATTTTGGATAAAGATAATACATTAATTTATTTAAAAAAATCGTATTTTCCTGAGCTAAATGAGCTAAATAAAATTATATCTACTATAAACAAATTTAAACCGAATCTAATTATAGCTATTGGTGGAGGTTCAGTAATTGACTATGCAAAAATTGCAAATGTTTTAAATCGATCTAATAATATAAAAAAAAATATAATTAATTCAAACTTCAAAGATATTAAAAAAAATATTAAACTTATCGCAATCCCAACTACCGCAGGTTCTGGAGCTGAAGTTACACCAAGTGCTGTAATTTACATTAACAAAATCAAATACTCAGTAGAGGATGAAACAATAAAACCAGATTTTTATTTTTTAATACCTGAACTAATTAATAACTCATCCAATAAATTGAAAGCTTCAGCAGGATTTGATGCAATTTCTCAAAGTTTAGAATCCATAATCTCTTTAAGGTCTAACAGTAAAAGTTTAGATTATGCCAAACAATCGCTTAAATATTCTTTAAAACATTTTATTCCGTTTTTGAAAAATCCTAATTTTGACAATACATCTAGAATGTCTATTGCTGCAAATTTATCAGGGTGCGCTATTAGTATTTCTAAAACAACAGCACCACATGCACTTTCCTATCCATTTACCTCACTTTTTGGCATAAGTCATGGACACGCGGTTTCTTTAACTTTAGAAAAGTTTTTAAAATTTAATTTTGAAAAAATGCATTTATCAAAGTCAAAATTTAGTCTTAAGAAAAGATATGAAATAATATTTAAACTAACTAAAACGAAAAATATATCAGATCTATTAAATTATTTAAAAAGAATGAAAAAACAAGCTAAGCTTCAAGATAATTTTGCTGATTTAGGTATAGATTTAAATAGAGATTATTCTAAACTTATATCCGGTGTTAATTTACTTAGATTAAAAAATAATCCGATTTTAATAAAACAAGATGACCTTAAATCAATTCTATTTAATCAATAAAATTTACTTATAATTATGAAAGAAAAAATATTTACATTAGAAAATTTAAAAAAAATAATTGAGAAAAAAAGGAAAAAAGGTAAAAAAGTTATTTTATGTCACGGAGTATTCGACTTGCTTCATATAGGTCACATAAATCATTTCAAAGAAGCTAAAAATTTGGGCGACATTCTTATTGTAACGCTTACACCTGATATTTATGTTAATAAAGGTCCTGGCAGACCAGCTTTTAATGAAAAATTAAGACTTCAAGCTATAGCAGCACTTAGTATAGTAGATTATGTATCATTAAATAATACAGTCACAGCTACAAATATAATTAAAAAAATAAAACCAAACATATTTTGTAAGGGTCCAGATTATAAAAATCATAAAGATGATGTTTCAGGACAAATTAAAGAAGAAATTAAAGCAATCAAAAAGGTTGGTGGAAAAATAGTTTATACCAAAAGCGAAACGTTTAGCTCAAGTAAGCTTATAAATAGTTTTGATAATTTTAATAATCCAAAAGATAAGATATTTATTAAAAAAATTAAAAAAAACTATACTTTTTTAAAAATTAGAAATCTTATTGATGATTTTAAAAAGTTGAAAGTTCTTATCATTGGAGAGACAATTATTGATCAATATGTATTTTGTGAAGCTTTAGGAAAGTCAGGTAAGGAACCTGTTTTAGTTTTAAAAGACTTAAATACCGAAGAATACTTAGGTGGCGCCGCAGCTTTATCGAGGCATATATCTCCATTTTGTAAAAAAATTTCTTTATTATCAGTGATAGGAGAAAAAGCAGAATATCTTAGCTTAATTAAAAAAAAACTACCTAAAAATATTGATTTTAAATTTATTAAAAAAATTAATTCCCCAACAATTTTAAAGAGAAGATTTCTTGATCATATTAATAAAAATAAAGTTTTGGGAGTGTATAAAATTAATGATTCTATACTTCCAAAAAAACAAGACAAAACCTTAAATAATATTTTAAAAAAAATGATCCCAAAATATGATTTAGTAATAGTCTCCGATTATGGACATGGATTTATTTCAAATAAAAATGCAAGTTTGATATGCAAACTTTCTAAATATCTTGCCCTGAATGCTCAAGTGAATGCAGCCAATGTTGGATATCATGGTATGAGAAACTACCAAAATTTAGAATGTGTAATTATAAATAGAAAAGAAATGCATCATGAAATGAGAGACAAGAACAACACAACGGAGTTTTTAATGAAAAAACTTTCACACCAACAAAAAATAAAAAACTTAGTTGTGACCAGGGGAAGTGATGGTGCTTTAATTTATAATAAAAATAAAAATAAATTCAATTTCTGCAAAGCATATGCTAATAGAGTTATTGATAGAGTTGGTGCAGGTGATGCAATGCTCTCAATTATTGCTCTATGTCTAAAGAGTGGTTTTTCGAACGATTTAGCATTGCTTATAAGCTCTTTAGCAGCAGCTCAATCAGCAGAAACTATAGGAAATAAAGAGTCAGTCAGCAAAATAAAAATTTTAAAAATTTTAGAACATTTACTAAAATAAATTTTATATTACATATATGTTTTCAAGTAGATTTTTAAATCAGTACAAAAGATATATTCAAAATAAAATTAAAAAAAAAGGTTTTATTTATGTTTTCAGTAGAATAATTAAAAAAATAAAGTTTTTTGAAGTATTTATAATTTATCCAATTGTATTCTTTTTGTGTCTAATAATAAGAGTTATTAAGCCAATATTTTTTATTAGATTTGGTTGTTTGTACGCAGAAAAATTTGGTCCACTAGCGGCTAGATCAGAAATGAATTTATGTGAGCAAGATAATGGTATTCAACCAGAAAGAAATAAAACATTTAATATTTACAACACTGGTTCAACTTCTTTTATTTGCAATGAACAGTTATATATTATGTGGAAAAGAATTTTAAGAATATATCCAAGATCTAGATATTTTTGGAACGTGATGAATAGTTTTTCTTTTGGAAAAAACCATATAATAGAGCCTAAAAAAGGCAGTAGAGATATTTATAATTTATTAGAAAGATCGCCTATACATCTTTCTTTCTCAAAAGAAGAAGAGGTTGCTGCAAAAAAAACAATTATTAAAAATGGGAATCAAAGAAAAAGATAAATATATACTTATTACAAACAGGACACAAAGGTATCTAGAAGAGTCTCTACCCGGAAAAATGGATGTAAGTCATAACTCATTTCGTAATAGCAGCATAAATGATCTCTTGCCTGCAGCTGAAATTTTAGCAGGTAAAGGAAATACTATTATAAGATTTGGAAGAAAAGTTGGAGATTTAATGAGAACTAAAAATCATAAAATTAAGGAGTATGATTATGCAGGACATGCAACAGATTTATTAGATATTTATCTATGTGCGAATTGTAAATATATTATAGGATCTTCGGATACAGGTGCTTTGGCGAGCGCAGGATGGAATTTTCGAAAACCATTATTAAATGTAAATTTTTCCCAAATAGAAAATCTTATTCCTTGGCTACCAAGTTGGTTGTTTCTTTTTCAAAAGTATTGGCTTAAGTCTGAAAAAAGATTTATGAGCGTAAAAGAAATGATTTCTTCTGGGGCAGGTAGATTTGATTTTACAAAACAGTTTGAAGAAAGAGGTATAGAGCTTATTAAAAATACGCCCGAACAGATTATAGATGCAAGTCAAGAAATGGAAAAAAGACTTGAAGGCAAATGGAAAGATAGTGAAGAAGATGAGGAATTACAAAAGCTATTTTGGTTAAATTTCCAATCTAGTGATAGACATGGAAATATTAAATCTAGAATTGGAGCAAACTTTTTAAGAGAAAATAGAGATCTTTTATAATATGAAAATAGGCTTCTACTCTCATAACTACAATACTTTAGGTAAGTACTGGCAAAAGTTAAAAACCAAAGCAGATTGCTGGTAAGGGTGCTCAAGATCAATTAAAAAAAATGTTCAGTGAAAACCAAAAAAAATTTGAAAAACAAGAAAAAGAGTTAAAAAAATTTGAAACAGATTTGATTGCAAAAAAATCTGTGCTTTTAAAAGAAGAATATCAGAAGAAAGCTGACTCATTAAGAAATAAAGTCACTGACTATCAAAAAGAAAGAAGGGAGTCTTTAGATAATATTACTTTAAAAAGAGCGAACGCAAAAGAACAGCTGTTAAACAAAATTAATCCTATTCTTGAAAAATACTCTAACGATAACAATATAGCAGTAATCTTAAATTCAAAATCAGTGCTTTTTGGTAGTGAAGATTCCGATATTACTAAACTTATAGTTGATCAACTAAATAAAGAACTCCCTTCTATAAAATTAAAATAAAATGTCAAAAACATTGTTTTTTGAAAAAAAAGGTCCTTTTCCTTTAACAGAAATTATTAAAAATATTGGATTTATAGAAAGCTCTATCAACCAAAATATAATTAGTATTCATGGGTTTGAGCCTTTAAATAGAGCTAGTATAAATGATTTAACTTTCCTAAATTCAATAAAATATAAAAATATTTCACTCAAAACAAAAGCTGTTGCTTGTATAACAACATCAAATCTTAGTAAATTTCTTCCAAGTAATTGCATACCAATAGTAACAAAAAATGTTTTGTTTGCAGTTACGAAAGTGGCTAAAATTTTTTATCCAACAGCTGATTTAGATCTTCCTGATGAAAATTTATCTAGCGCTGAAGATGTGTCGAAACTATATACTGATGTTAAGTTTGGCAAAAATGTTTTAATAGGCAAAAATGTTAAAATTGGAATTAATTCTAATATATCTAGCAATTCAATAATCGAAAGCAATGTTGTTATTGGCGAAAACTGTACTATAGGTTCTTTTGTATTGTTAAGAAATTCATTAGTTTCAAATAATGTTTATATCCAAGATGGTTCCAAAATTGGAATAAAAGGTTTCGGTTTTATACCAATGCAAGATAAAAATTTAAGAACACCACATGTTGGAAAAGTCGTATTAGAAGATAACGTTGAGATTGGTGCTAATAGCACAATAGATAGAGGCTCTTTTACCAATACTGTTATTGGTAAAAATACTTTTCTTGATAATCAAGTTCATGTAGCACACAATGTTCAAATTGGAAAAAATTGTATGATTGCAGGTCAAGTAGGTTTTGCAGGAAGCACAACACTTGGCGACAATGTTATTATCGGTGGCCAAGCTGGTCTTTCTGGTCATTTAAAAATAGGAAATAATGTTAAAATCGGTGGAGGAAGTGGAGTAGTGAACGATATACCAGACAATTGTCAAGTAATGGGTTACCCGGCTGTTTTATTAAAAGAATTTGTTAAACTGAGGAAAAAAATATGACAGAAGATTCTATAGATAAGAAAAAAATTGAAAGTTTACTACCACACAGAGACCCGATGTTGTTAATAGATAAATTAGTTAATATTGTCCATCTTAAGTCAGCCACAGCAATAGTTTATGTTAAAAAAACATCCTTTTATGTTCAGGGTCACTTTCCTAATCAACCTGTTATGCCTGGCGTTCTTATCGTAGAAGCTTTTGGACAAGCTGCTGCTGCCTTAACTGCTTACTGTATTGATCCCAAAGCATATGAAAATAAATTAGTATATTTAATGAGCGTTGATAAAGCGCGATTTAGGAGTCCAGTTGTACCCGACTGTGAACTACATCTTGATATTGAGGCGGTACGATCTCATGGAAGAGTTTGGAAGTACAAAGGTATAGCAACAGTAGACGGAAAGAAAATGGCAGACGCTCAATGGTCTGCGACTATTGTTGATAGAAAGTAATATTTTTATGATTCACAAAACCAGCATCATAGATAAAAACGCAAAAATTCATAATAATGTTAAAATAGGCTCATATTCAGTTATAGGTCCAAATGTTGAAATAGGTGAAAATGTTGAGATACACTCACACGTAAATATATCCGGAAACACAAAAATTGGTCCAAAAACAAAAATTTACCCCTTCGCTAGTATAGGAACAGATCCTCAAGATTTAAAATTTAAAGGAGAAAAAAGTAATTTGATTATTGGCCAAAATAATACAATAAGAGAATACGTAACAATAAACCCGGGCACAGAAGGTGGCAGAAGTTTAACTTCAATAGGAGATAATTGTTTATTTATGATTTCTTCTCACGTAGCTCACGATTGTATAGTAGGTAGTAATGTTGTTATAGCAAACAACGTACCATTAGGTGGCCACGCAATTATTGAAGACGGAGTTATAATTGGTGGAAATTCTGCCGTACAACAATTTACTAGAATAGGAAGATTGGCCATGATTGGAGGTATGACGGGTGTACTTAAAGATGTAATTCCTTTTGGATTGTCATATGGCAATAGAAATTACTTAAAAGGCTTAAACTTGATTGGTTTGAGAAGAAATAAATATGAAAATAAAAAAATTATAGAATTAAGCAAAGCATATAAAAAAATTTTTTCGTCAGCAAGCATATTCGAAAATGTAAGTAAGCTTGCTGACGAGTTTAAAGAAAACAGTTTAGTAAAAGAATTAACAGGCTTTATTCTAAAAGATAAAAAAAGACCTATTTGCTCACCTTTAATTAAAGAATAAAATGATTGGTTTAATATTTGGTGACACAGATTTTCCTAAAGAAATCTTAAAGAAAATTAAAAAAAAAGGAAAAAATTATTTTATTATTGACCTAAGCAAAAAAAATAATTTTAAAAAAGACAAATATTCACAAAAAGCTTCTATAGGTCAATTTGGTAAAATAATCAGTATAATAAAAGAAAATAAATGTAATACAGTTTTATTTGCAGGAAAAGTTAATAAGCCAAATTTTTCAACAATTAAATTTGATTTTAAAGGATTTTATTATATGCCAAGAATTATAAAAAGCTCTAAGTTGGGTGATGCTGCCATTTTAAAAGAGATAATAAAAATTTTAAAAGAAGCAAAGATTAATACAATTAGCTCATTAACCTTCACTCCTGAATTGGCTTTAAAAAAAGGCAGTTACTCAAGAATAAAACCAAATAAAGTGGATAAAATTGATATTAAAAAAGCAATTGCAACATTAAATAATTTAGGAAAATACAATTTCAGTCAAGGTGCTGTTGTAAGAAGTAAAAAAATTATTGCAATTGAAGGTAAGGGCGGTACTCAAAAAATGCTTATTAAATGCCGAAGCAATTTTAATAAAAAAGGTGTCTTAGTTAAATTTCCAAAGAAAAAACAAGATTTAAGAATAGATTTACCTACCGTAGGTTTAAAAACTTTAATTCAATGTAAATTAGCGGGATTAAAAGGATTGGTTTTAAAAGATAAGAAAAATGTTTTTTTAGAACGAAAGAAATGCATCAGTTACGCAAATAAAAATAAAATGTTTATAACAGTTAAATGAAAAAAATATTTATACTTACTGGTGAACCTTCAGGAGATAAGCTTGCTTCAAAAGTAATTTCTAAGCTTAAAGAATCAAGATCAGATATTGAATTTCTATCTGTTGGTGGTACGTATTTAAAATCGTTGGGCATAAAGTCACTCTATGATTTAAAGGAAATCACTTATCTTGGGTTTACAAGCGTTCTATTAAACATTTTTAAAATTAAGAAAAAAATAAATGCAACGGTAGAGGAAGTTATTAAGTTTAAGCCAGATATTTTATTTTCAGTGGATAGTCCAGATTTTACTCTACGTGTAGCTAAAGCAGTTAAAATAATAGACCCAACTATAAAGACAATTCATTTTGTCGCGCCTCAAGTTTGGGTTTGGCGCAAACATAGAGTTAAAAAACTTAAAAATATTTAGATCACATGCTTTTACTATTTCCTTTCGAAAAAAAATACTTTGATAAAGAAAATATTAGCTCAACTTTTATCGGACATCCATTATTAGAAGATAATGAAAAAAGCAAAATCGACATCAGTCAAATTATTAAAGATAAAAAGAAAATATTTTCTATCTTTCCCGGAAGCAGATTATCTGAAATTAATATTTTAACTCCAATTTTAATTAATTTCATAAAAAGGATGAACGCAAAACATAATGATTTATTTTTTGTTTTTCATTCTAATATTGAACATAGTAAAAAAATTAGAACTTTGCTTTTTAATAAAGAGTTTATAAATTGTGGTGTAATATCTGATGAAAAAATAAAAACTCAAGTATTAAAATTATCAATGTTTGCTGTTTCTAAATCAGGTACGATTTCTTTGGAAATTTGTAAAGCTAAAGTTCCATCAGTTATTATTTACAAAATGAACATAATTAATTATTTTATAGTTAAAATGTTAGTGAAAGTGAAGTTTGCAAACATTATCAATATTGCAGCAAATGATGAAATCATACCTGAATTACTCCAGTCAAAATGCAATTCAAAAAATATCTTTAATACTGTGGATAAACTTTTAGGAGATAAGGAAGGATTAAAAAAACAAATATTAAGTTTTAAAACTATAATTGATAACTTTAATACTGGAAAATCTTCTGAACTAGCTTCTTCTGTATTAATTAATCATCTTTAATCTTTTTATTACCTCACCTTTAGTAAGTGATAAAATAATATCATATATACCTGGGCCAAATTTTGATCCAGTCAAAGCTATTCTTAGTGGCTGTCCCACGCCTTTAAAATTTGTATTATTGTTGATTATTAAATATTTAATAATTTTTTCTAAACTTTCTTTATCTAATTTATCTATTTTTTCGTAACTATTTAAAAAGTCTTTTATGACTTTTTTAGATACTTTGTCTAATAGGTTTGAATCCTGATCAGAAATTATAATATTTTCATTAATAATATACTGAGCATTTTGATAGATATCCTCTAGTTTTTTAGCCTTATTTTTTAGAAAATGAATGGATTTGATTAAACTTTTTTCATACCCCTGATCAATTTTTTGTTTGTATTCTTCTGCATATTTTTTAAGATTTTCAAATAATTCATTTTCATCAAGATTTTTTATATAATGTTCATTGATTGACAAAATCCGATCCATATCTAGCTTTGATGGTGATTTTCCAATGCCATCTAAGTTAAAGTGTTTTATACTTTCTTCTAAACTGAAAATCTCTTTATCTTTGTAGGACCACCCCAAACGCAGCAAATAATTTTTTAAAGATTCTGGGAGTATTCCAATTTTAATATAATCCGTGAGAGTAGAGGCATTATCACGTTTTGAAAGTTTTTTACCTTCCTTGCTATGTATTAATGGAATATGTGCAAATTCAGGCAATTTCCATTTCATAGCTTCATAAATTTGTTTTTGTTTAAAAGTATTTATTTTATGATCATCTCCTCTTATAACGTGGGTTATATTCATTTTGTGATCATCAACAACTGCTGAAAGCTGGTATGTAGGAGAACCATCTTTACGAAGTATTATAAAGTCTTCAATTGTAGAATTAGAAATATTTACCTCCCCTTGAACAAGATCTTTTACTATACTATTCCCGCTGATTTTACTTTTGAATCTTATTACTGGTTTTACATCATTTGGAATTTCCAAATCTTTAGCATCTCTCCATTTTCTATTGTAAAAATAAGGCATATTTGATTTTTTTGCTCTTGTTTTTTGTTCTTCAATTTCTTTTTCTGAACAATAACATTTATAAGCAAAACCTTTTTTTAAAAGTTCATCAGCTATTTCTATATGTTTTTTTATATTTTTAGATTGTATATATTCATTTCCATCATGATCTATTCCAATCCATTTTAACGATTGTATGATTTGATTTTTAAATTCATCTTTTGATCTTTCTTTGTCAGTATCTTCTATTCTTAAGTAAAATTTACCTTTATTATGTTTTGCAAATAACCAATTAAATAAAGCTGTTCTAACTCCCCCAATATGTAAAGGACCTGTTGGAGATGGAGCAAATCTTGTTGCTACTGTACTCATATCGAATTATTAGACTATTTTATTGAAAGTTTCTATATAAAGATACTAGGATTCCTTGAACTTTAACTCTGTCTGGTCCAAAAATTTTTGTTTCAAATTTTTTATTTGCACTTTCGAGGGCTACAATTTTTCCTTTTTTTCTTATTCTTTTTAACATAGCTTCCTGATCGTCAATTAAAGCAACAACAATTTGTCCATTATTAGCAGTGTTTGTTTTTTTAACTATTATTGTATCTCCATCATTTATTCCCGCTTCAATCATAGAATCTCCTGAGACTTTTAATCCAAAATGCTCACCATTTTTACTTAGCTCTTCTGGAAGAAAAACTTTACTTACTTGATTCTGTATAGCTTCAATAGGTGTTCCTGCAGCAATTTTCCCCAATACAGGAATTTCTACTATATTGTTATTTGAAACATCATTATCCAAACCGCCTTTAATAACACTAGGCGTAAAAGAGTTGTAAATATCATTAGCGCTAGCCGTTTCTGGTAATTTCAATACTTCTAATGCTCTAGCTTTATGCGCTAATCGTCTAATAAAACCTCTTTCTTCAAGAGCTGAAATAAGTCTATGTATTCCTGATTTAGATTTTAGATTTAACGAATTTTTCATTTCTTCATATGACGGAGAAACACCAGTAGATCTAATTTTTTTATTTATGTATAAAAGTAGGTTTTTTTGTTTTTTTGTAAGCATAGAACAAATATCGTACATTTACTGTTCTACAAAAGTTCTCATTTTAAATCAATACCTTAAAATCGTTATTTTACGGTACTTATTTAAGAAACTCTCTTAATTTTGAAGGAATATCTTCGCTTGTAAGTAGTGATTCACCAATTAGAAAATTTTTAATTTTAGTATTTTCTGTAATAAATTTAATTTCGCGAGATGAGTGAATTCCACTTTCAGACACTAAAGGGTTTTTATGATCTTTCAGTATCTTAAATAAGTTTACAGTAGTATCTAATGAAATCTCTAGCGTTTTAAGATTTCTATTATTTATACCAATGATAGAATCTTCAAAAGAAAGAGCAAGTTCAGATTCTTTTTGAGTATGAACCTCAATCAAAACAGACATTTTTAAATTTAGTGCAGCTTGATATAAATCTTTAGCAAGCACTTTATCTACGGCAGATAAAATTATTAAAATACAATCTGCACCGAAGCTTCTAGCTAGGGGCACTTGGAATGTATCTATAAAAAAATCCTTACATAGAACTGGAAGTTTAACAGCTTGTTTTATATTTTTTATAAAATCTAACTTACCTAAAAAAAAATCTTCCTCAGTTAAAACTGATAAAAATGATGCACCATTTTCTGAATAAATTTTAGCGATATTTAAATAATCAAAGTTTTTTACAAGAAGACCAGCAGAGGGGCTAGCTTTTTTTATTTCACCAATAATAGAAATTTTTTTTTCTAAACACCTTTTTTGCATTTTTTTTTTGAAATCAATAAAATTTATAGAATTATTCATATTATTTAACAGATAATGTTCTGAATATCTCTTTTTGTAGTTTTTTATATTAATTTTTTTTTTATTAATAATTTTTTTTAATATACTTTCCATATTAAGAAATTTGAAGCTTTTTCAAATGAACTAAAGCATTTCCTGATAATATGTGTTTTTTAGAAAACTCATATGATTTAACAAAGTTGTTAAATTTTTTAGATACTATTAAAGCAGCTGCAGTGTTTAGACAAACTGCCTCAGAAAATTCATTATCTATACCTGAAAAAATCTCAATAATTTTACTTGCATTATATCTTGGATCATTGCCAAGTAAATTATCTGGATTATTAAATTTTATTCCAAGTTCTTTAGGATTTATTTTAAATTCATTTATACTATTGTTTTTTAACTCAACAACATTAGTTGGCGCGAAAGGTGAAATTTCATCCATCCCGTCATCACTATGAACAATCCATGCATGTTCTGATGATAAATTCTTTAACACCATAGCAAATGGTAGTAGCCATTTTTTAGAATAAACTCCTACTACTTGCCTTTTAACATTTGCCGGACTGCTTAATGGTCCAATAAGATTGAATATAGTTCTCTTTCCAATTTTTTTTCTTGTAGGTCCAACATGCTTCATTGCTGAATGGTAGTTCGGTGCAAACATAAATCCGAAATTATTAGCTTCTATACTTTTTGAAATTTCTTCTGGTTTAAGATTGATATTAACATTTAGTTTTTCCAAAACATCAGCAGACCCACATTTAGATGACAAGGCTTTATTTCCATGTTTTGCTACTTTAATTCCCATACTAGCTAACAAAAGTGACGAAGCAGTCGAGATGTTAAGTGTATTTTTTCCATCACCCCCGGTCCCACACGTATCAACAATATTGTTATAAGTTTTAACTTTTAAAGCTTTTTCTCTTAATACATATACGCCACCAGCTATTTCATCAGCAGTTTCACCTTTTTGTGATAGATTAATTAAAAAATTATAAATTAAATCTTCATTCATCTTTCCGTTCATTATTTCAAGAAATATGAGCTTACTTTCTTCAAAATTTAAATTTTTATTGTTTGCAATAGCATCAATAAGATTTTCAATTTTATTCATAATATTTTTAAGAATTTACAAAATTTTTTAATAACTTCAGGCCTTCGAGGGTTTTAATGCTTTCGGGATGAAATTGGACTCCATGAATATTATATTTTCTATGCATTATGCCCATTATTATATTATCTTGAGTTTCTGCTGTAATTATCAAGTCTTTTCCCAAATTTTTTCTATCTATAATAAGACTATGATATCTTGTTGCAGGCATCATTTTTTTAAGACCTTTGTATATACCCTTACTACTATGCATTATAAGGCTAGTTTTACCATGCATTAGTGTTTTAGCTCCAATAATTTTAGATTTAAATGCTTGCCCGATAATTTGATGACCTAAGCATACCCCTAAAATTGGAATAAATTTATAAAAATGCTTTACAATTTTTAGACAATTTCCAGCTTGATTAGGATTACCTGGACCAGGTGAAATTACTATTTTGTCAAATTTTTTACTGTTTATTTGGCTAATGCTAATTTTATCATTCCGGTAGACTTCAACTTTGATATTTTGTGATGAAAGATAATGGTATAAATTATAAGTAAAGCTATCATAATTATCTATTAATAAAATTTTCATGCTTAATTTAGAGAGTTTATCAATGCTTTAGCTTTGTTAACTGTTTCCTGATATTCCTTTTCGGGCACGCTATCAGCAACTATTCCAGCTCCAGACTGTATATAAAATTTATTATTTTTAATTAAAGCAGTACGTAATGCTATACATGTATCAAAATTTTTATCTGCTGAAAAATACCCTATAGATCCAGCGTACATTTTTCTTTTTGTTTTTTCTAATTCGTCTATAATTTCCATTGCTCTAATTTTGGGAGCTCCAGTAACAGTTCCGGCAGGAAACCCCGCAAACATTGCATCCAACAGACTTTGTTTTTTTTTAAAATCGCCTTCAACATTTGAAACTATATGCATAACATGTGAATATTTTTCAATTTTAAATTTTTCAGTCACTTTGACTGTATTTACCTTAGCAATTTTACCTACGTCATTTCTTCCTAGGTCCAACAACATTAGATGTTCAGCTAATTCTTTTTTATCATTTAATAATTGATTTTTAAAAAACTTATCTTTTTTTGCTGTAGCACCACGAGGTCTTGTCCCGGCTATTGGTCTTATAGTAATTTTATTATTTCTTAATCTAACTAATATTTCTGGACTGCTACCAATTATTTGAAAGTCTTCAAAATTAAAATAAAACATAAAAGGTGAGGGGTTTGTAGCTCTCAGTTTTTTATATATTTCAAGTGGACTTTTATTAGTTTGGCATTCAAATCTTTGGCTTAAAACAACTTGAAAAACATCTCCTTTTTTTATGTATTGCTTAGCTTTTAAAACCATGCTTTTAAACTCTGTTTTTGAGATATTAGATTTTATTATAACTTTGCCTTTCTTTTTACTATTTTGCTTTTTAATAAATTTTTTATCAGTAGCTAGATTTTTTAAAAACGATATTTCTTCCAGCTGATTAAAATAGAAATCTTTATAATTATAAATTTTCTGATCACCAAAACAGTTTTTTATGAAAAAAATTTTTTTTAAAAGGTTGTCGTGTATTATAATAGTTTTAGGTCTTAGCAACCTTATATCTGGAATTTTGAGATCGTCCTTACATTTGTTAGGTATTTTTTCAATATATCTAATTACATCATAAGAAAAATATCCAACTAAAAGAGAAGATAATTTAGGCAAACCTTCAGGTAGTGGAAAATTAAAATCTTCAATTAATTTTTTAAGAAAAGCATAAGGTTTTTTTTTAATAACTTTTTTAATGTTTTTTTCTATTAAATTTATTTTATTGCCATTAAACTCCCATATTTTGTCTGGGTCTCCACCAATTATTGT
>CAJQSJ010000011.1 GCA_905612535.1 uncultured Pelagibacteraceae bacterium
GCACGGGTATTTTTCTTGTAATGCTGTATACACAACTCTTACTATTGGATAAAAATCTGGCATATCATTTTCCATTTCTTTAATTTTTTTTGGGTTGTCTTCAACGTATCGAATAAAGGTCTTAATGAAAGTTAATTTCAGGTTTTGTCCCCCTATATTAAATTTCGGATCTCTAATGCATGATCCAAGAACGTTTTTAGTATTTAATTTTTTTTTGTCCTTTTGTGACAACTTGGAGTTTGTAATTGTGCTTTGATATAAAACTCCACCATCTAAACCCGTAAAGAATTCATTACAAAGAATAGCACTTAGCTGTTCGTCTTGATTAAGATTAGAATTTTCCGACCTGATCAATTTTATATATGAAGTACAATTTTTATACATTTCGCCTATTGGACTCAATTTTGAATTATCAGCAATACCAACATTGGACCACAATAAACCTAGAATGAAAATTCCTAAAATTTTTTTCATATATTTATGTTAATCTTTTTTTTTATATTTGTTAACCCACACTAATTTGATGTTAGCTTTTCCCTTGAGTATTTTTTTATCTTTTTCTGCCTTTTTCAATTGATCCACAGCGTCATCAATATAATGGAGACGAGTGGATAAATAAAATCGGTCGTAGTGGCTCATGTAGTGGTTTTTTCTGGGGTCATCCAGAGCTATCAATCCATTTATAAATTCTTCATCCGCTATCCTCAAAATGTGTTTTTTCTCTAAAAGAGTTAGGTGGGCAATTTTTTTGAAGATTTTTTTTCTATATTTTCTACCAATTTTCTTTTCCTCTAGCTCCAAATCAAATGTTTTGTTTGTCAAAAACTTACCTTTTATTACTTGCTTTAAATTTTCTATATAAAAATTTGAATAATTCTAAATGCTCCACTAATTTAGCATTATAAATTATCACTTTGTCGGAATTATGTTGGGTGGGTTTTTTTTGTGCGACATAACGTCGGCTATAAAAGATTAAATAATAATAACTAAAAGCTTTTTCATAATTATGGAGTCATGCATCTTGAATTTCTGCTAACACCAAAAGCATTTATCTTTACAGTACAAACTTTAACATTTCTCCTTTTTTTAATGTAAAAATTTTATTTGCACTACGATCGAATTTTACAAGCTCTTCTTTTGTAATTTTATAACCTTCATTTAAATAATCATTTAAAGTTTTTTTTGCTTCTAATGCTTTTTCTATTATTTCTTTGCATTTTGGAAATGCATCTGGATTCTTTTCACATCTCTCTTTGTTTAATTCATTTGCAGATTTGCTATAGGCATTACTACCTAACAACAAACCCAGAATTATGATCCCTATCGCTTTCTTCATGATCCCTAAATCCTACACCAAAATTTATATTGAGTCAGTTTGAGATTCCCCTTTAAATTTTCCAATTAACAACCATATATACTGAAGTGACCCGTTCAATAAGCTCCACTTCTTCAGATCCCGCTCTCCCTGATTTTTCTGTTGATTTTAAGAACATGAGCCATCGGGAGATTATGATAGCTACTGGACAGATCACTGGAGATGAACCTAGTAAAGATGATCAAGAATTTAATATTATATTAATGTTCGTAGGCAAAAATGCCTGGAAGTTTGTTGATAGAGTACTGCTAGATTTTAAAAGCAAAAGAACTGATAAATATCACAAGATTTATAGAAACCAACTGAGTGTAATTTTAGCTAATTTATACGAAGTCAATTCTATTCAAGAATATCTTTTCACCTATTACTCTAGAAACAATAACGACTATAAGAAATCTAAACGATATAATCCTAATGAACTATCCGTCAGACCAATAAGGTTTTTAGCGGATAATCTCAAAAAACATGGTTGGGTTGATATTTCATGGTGGTTCTACGATCATGATGATGAAGAAAATAGATGGTGTTCTAGAATGCGTCCATCAAAAAAGCTTCTTAAAGCCTTTAAGGAATTTAAAGTAACACCAAAGTGTATATATCGAAAACCTATAGAATGCATTCGTCTTAAAGATTCCAAAAAAAAGTTCGAGGAATATAAGGATACGCCAACTACAAATTCAATGAGAAGTAAGCTATTTGCTTACAACAACTTACTTTTACAAACCCGTATAAAAATAAAAAGAAATAAAAATGTTAATAGATATTTAGAGCTCCATCCAGCTAACTTTAAAAATATCGAATACTATCGAATTTTTAATGACAGTTCATTTGAGCAAGGGGGTAGGTTCTATGGTGCTTGGTGGGTAACACTAGATAAAGATATCAGGAGACGTATAACCTTAAATGATGAGAAGATTGAGGAGCTAGACTATAGTTCTCTTGGTATCCACCTATTATACTCCCAAGAGAATTTAAACTATTATGATTTAAATGATCCTAATTCTGATCCTTATACTCTTAAGGGAGTGGATGTTAATGAGAGA
>CAJQSJ010000012.1 GCA_905612535.1 uncultured Pelagibacteraceae bacterium
GTGATGATATCAGAAAAATTAATCCTAAAACTGATACAACTTTATTACTAGCGTTAGAAGCCCAAAGAAGAGGTTATAAAATTTATTATTATGAAACAAAGGATCTTAGCTACTCCAATAAAATCGTTTATGCGTTAGTTAAAGAAGTTAATTTTAATGAAAACAAAAATATTTTTTATTCTATAAAAGGCTCAAAATTACTAAATCTTTCAAAAGCCAACTTTATTTTGATGAGACAAAATCCGCCATTTAATATGGATTATATTACAGCAACATATTTGTTAGAAAAGATATCTAAAAAAACCCAAATTATTAATAACCCTCTCTCAGTAAGAAATATGCCTGAAAAGCTTTGTTCTATAGACTTTTTAAATTTCATGCCACCAACACTCTTTACAAGAAATTTTGATGAAATTGAAAAATTTAAAAAAAAACACAAAGAAATAGTTATTAAACCCACACACGGATATGGAGGCATGAATATTCTTTTTATTAATAAAAGTTTGGTAAAAAAAAATATAATTAAATTTGTAAAAAAACATCAACAAGTAATGGTGCAGAAATTTATTCCACAAATAAAATATGGAGACAAACGTATTTTTATCATTGGTGGTATTGTTGTAGGGGCAATAAAAAGAATTCCTCAAAAAAACTCTATTATAAGTAATTTAGCACAAGGCGGTAGAGCGGTAGCAACCACATTAACAAATAAAGAAATCAAAGTAGCAAAAATTGTTGCTAAAAAACTTAAAAAAAATAACATAGTTTTTGCTGGGATTGACATGATATCTAATTATTTAACTGGAGATATTAATATTACCTCGCCAACAGGTTTAAAAAACTTTAAAGATCTTACGGGTATAGATTTAAGTATTAATCTTTGGAATTATTTAGAAAAAAAAAATTAAAATAGACCTTCTACTTCGCCTTTATCATTTAATTTAATTGAATCGGCAGCTGGTATCCTAGGTAATCCTGGCATAGTCATGATAGCTCCGCATATTACCACTATAAACTCACCACCACTTAATAATTTTACCTCTCTAATAGGCAGCACATGACCGGAAGGTGCTCCTTTTAAACTAGGGTCTGTTGAGAAGCTATACTGTGTTTTAGCTACACATATTGGAAATTTTCCAAAACCATCTTCTTCCATTTTTCTAAGCTGATCTCTAATTTTAGTATCAGCAACAACTTCACTAGCACCATAAATTTCTTTTGCAATGGCTTCAATTTTTTTCCATAGAGGTGTTTCCGCGGAGTATAAAAATTTAAATTCATTTTTTTTTGATTTTGTACAAATATCAACTACATGATTAGCAAGATCTTTTGTTCCCTCGCCACCATCTGACCAATGTGTACAAAGGCTTGCTCTAACACCTAATTTAGAACAGTGCTCTTCTATAACTTTAACTTCTTGATCGGTATCAGTAACAAAATGATTTATTGCAACCGCTACCTCTAATCCAAATTTTTTAAGATTGTCAATATGTCTTTCAAGGTTAGGTAGACCTTTTTTTAACGCTTCTATATTTTCTTTTTTAAGTTCATCTTTTTTCACGCCACCATGCATTTTTAAAGCTCTAATTGTTGCTACTAATACGACGCAGCTTGGTTTAATATTTGCTTTACGGCATTTAATATTTAAAAATTTTTCAGCACCAAGATCTGCTCCAAATCCTGCTTCAGTAACTACATAATCAGATAATTTTAAACTTGCTTTAGTAGCAATGATCGAATTACAGCCATGCGCAATATTTGCAAAAGGCCCGCCATGGATAATGGCAGGATTGTTTTCTAAGGTTTGTGTTATATTTGGTTTAATTGCATCTTTTAGTAAAACAGTCATCGCACCGTGTGCATTTAAATCTTTTGCATACACGGGTTTTTTATCTCTAGTATAGCCAATGGTAATATTTCCAATTTTTTCTTCTAAATCTTTTAAACTATTAGATAAACAAAAAATTGCCATGACTTCTGACGCTACAGTAATATCAAAACCATCTTCCCTTGGAAAGCCATTTGCTATTCCACCTAAATTTGCATTTATAGAGCGTAGGGCACGATCATTTAAATCAACAACACGTCTCCAAACTATTCTTCTAACATCTATATTTAATTTATTTCCCCAATAAATATGATTATCAATAAGAGCTGATAAAAGATTATGAGCTGAAGTGATTGCATGAAAGTCTCCAGTAAAATGTAAATTAATTTGTTCCATCGGAACAACTTGTGCATAACCACCTCCTGCGGCTCCACCTTTCATACCAAAAGAAGGGCCAAGACTTGGCTCTCGCAAACAAACGATTGATTTTTTTCCAATTTTATTTAACCCATCACTTAAACCAACGGATGTCGTTGTCTTACCTTCACCTGCTGGAGTAGGAGTAATAGCAGTAACTAATACTAGGTGACTATTTTTTTCTTTTAATTTGCTAATGTATTCTAAGCTTATTTTAGCAATATGACGCCCCATAGGACTAAAAGCTTCAGGATCATCTGGAATATTGAGTTTTGCAAGCACGTTTTTAATAGGCTGCATTTTTGCAGCTCTAGCTATTTCAATGTCAGATTTTATGGCACTCATTGGCTCTCCTATACCTAAAAAAGTATAATATGTATACAAAAATTTTATAAGACCTTTTACAATTTAATAAGGTTATATTACATTACCGGCATGCAAAAATATTCAATATTTAGTCTAATAAAAAATGCATTTACTAACCACCAAAATTGGGATGTTGCCTGGCGCGATCCTGAGCCAAAGAAAGAGTATGATGTAATAATTATTGGTGGTGGTGGCCACGGTCTAGCAACTGCATATTATTTAGCAAAAGAGCATAATATTACAAATGTTGCCATTTTAGAAAAAGGCTGGATAGGGGGAGGTAATGCAGGAAGAAATACTACTATACTCCGTTCAAATTATATGTGGGATTCGAATGGTTTATTTTATGAACATGGAATGAAACTTTGGGAAAGTTTATCGCAAGAATTAAATTATAACGTAATGTATTCGCCAAGAGGAATTATAAATCTTGCTCACTCAGACGCACAATTAAACATATACGCTCGCAGAGGAAATTCAATGAGATTAAACGGCATTGATGCAGTAATGCTTGGAAGAAATGAATTAAAAAAAATGATTCCGTTTGCAGATTTTTCTGAAACGGCAAGATTTCCAATTTTTGGTGCATTGATGCAGCCGCGTGGCGGAACAGCCAGGCATGATGCAGTTGTTTGGGGTTATGCTAGGCAAGCAGATTCAATGGGAGTAGATATTATTCAAAATTGTGAAGTTACAGGTTTTGATGTTCAAAATGGAAAAATAAAAGGCGTTCAAACATCTAAAGGAAATATTAATGCAAAAAAAATAGGATTATGTGTGGCGGGCAGTACATCTTTACTAGCAGAAAAGTTAAATATGAAATTACCTATTGAAGCCCATGTGCTACAAGCTTGCGTATCTGAGCCAGTTAAACCTTTTCTAAACCATGTAGTTACGTTTGGTGCGGGGCACTTTTATTGTAGTCAATCTGATAAAGGTGAAATGGTTATGGGTGGTGATTTAGACGGATATAACAGTTATGCACAGAGAGGAAATCTTCCAACTTTACAACATGTATTGTCGGAAGGTGTTGCTATGTTTCCAAATTTAAGCAGATTAAAAATATTAAGAACCTGGGGTGGAATTATGGATATGTCTATGGATGGATCTCCAATTATTGACAAAAGTCATATTGAAGGACTTTATTTAAATTTTGGTTGGTGTTATGGAGGATTTAAAGCAACACCAGTTTCTGGTTTGACTTTTGCACATACCATTGCTCAAGATCGGCCTCATACACTAAATGAAAAATTTAATTTAAATAGATTTAATACCGGACACCTTATTGATGAAAAAGGCGTAGGAACAAAAACGTGGATAGGATAATCAATGTTGGAAATTAAATGTCCTTATTGCGGTAAAAGATCTCAAAATGAATTTTCTTATGGTGGAGATGCAAGTGTAAAAAGACCACCGCTTGGAAAAGAAATTTCTGATAAAGATTGGGATGACTTTGTATATTTTAGAAAAAATCCTAGAGGAAACCATTCAGAACTTTGGCACCACATAGCAGGATGTAGACAGTGGTTTAAAGTTTTAAGAAGTACCGCAACTCACGAAATTTTTAAAACAGCTAAAATAAATGAGGATTTGTAATGTTTCAAAATTTTAGATTAGATAAAAAAGTTGGTTATATTAATAGAGATAAAAAAATTTCTTTTAGTTTTAATGGAAAAAAGTATTTTGGATATGAAGGAGACACTTTAGCTTCAGCATTACTTGCTAATGGGGTTCATCTAGTAGGTAGAAGCTTTAAGTACCATAGGCCAAGGGGATTTATAGGAGCTGGAGTAGATGAGCCTAACGCTAATGTTCAGTTATATAGTGGAGCCAAAACAGAACCTAACGCAGTTGCTACAACAGTTGAATTAGTAGAAGGATTGGTAGCTAAAAGCCAAAACTGCTGGCCATCAGTTTCTTTTGACTTTGGAGAAATCAATAATATTTTAAATAAATTTTTTCCAGCTGGTTTTTATTACAAAACTTTCATGTGGCCTAAAAGTTTTTGGCATAAAATTTATGAGCCTATTATTAGAAAAGCAGCAGGTTTAGGTATTGCTCCACTTAAACCAGATCCCGAAAGGTACGAACACAAATTTGAATACTGCGATATTCTTGTAGTGGGATCAGGACCCTCAGGTTTAGCCAGCGCTTTAGCAGCGGCCAAAAATGGAGCTAAAATTATTTTAGCTGAAGACAAGCCTAGATTTGGCGGAAGTCTGCTCACTGATGAAGTGACAATTGGTAATAAAAAAGGAAAAGAATGGGCTGATGAAACAATTTTACAGTTGCAATCAATGCCTAATGTAATCGTAAAAAATAGATCACAAGTTTTTGGTTATTACGACCACAACATGATGGTGATGTGTGAACGAACAAAAGATCATATTGAAGAACCATCTAAATTCACACC
>CAJQSJ010000013.1 GCA_905612535.1 uncultured Pelagibacteraceae bacterium
TCGTATCAGAGGGTGTTAAGATCTTCGTAAAGAGATCAAAAACTGATCAATCTGGAGAAGGCATGACTAAGGCGATCCCCTATTTTGATAATGAAAAATTTTGTCCAGTAAATGCATTGAAAAGTTGGATTGAAATATTTGATTTAAAAAAAGGTAAAATTTTTAATATTTCTGATAAAAGCGTAGCATTAATAATTAAAAAGTATGCAAATTATGCTGGTTTAGACAGTCATAGATATGCTGGACATAGCCTCAGATCAGGGTTTGCAACATCCACAGCTGAGTCCGGGGCTGAAGAAAGAAATATTATGGCTATGACAGGTCATAAATCTACAGAGATGGTTCGTAGATACATCAAAGAAGCAAATTTATTTAAAAATAACGCTTTAAATAAAATTAAAATTTAAATAGAAAACCAAAAAGAAGGCCAGAAATCAGAATTACTCGAGGGATTTAAAAAAGGAAGCTTTGGTCTGATACAAATTTTAGTTGTTATTTGTTTTTTACTTATTTTTAAAAGATTCATAAATAATAATATTTTCCCTAACTTTAACTAAAGTATTTTAATGCAATAAACACCACTATAGTTAAAGTAAAAAATGATATAAAAGTTGATAAAGCAACCGTGCTTGCAATACTATCAGAAATTTTTTTTGGTGAATAGATTTTAGCAACCAAGTAAGTTAATACTGCCGATGGCATTGATGCTTGTATAAACATTACACCCGCTTCTATTCCTGTTAATTTAAAAAATTTGACAAAACCAAAACCTATAATTGGACCGAGTATAACTCTAGTAATAGAATAGACCAGTGTTTCTTTAATTGATAAAACTTTTAATTTTGAAAGCGCTATTCCTAATGACATTAGGACTAAGAAAATCGTAGAATATCCAATTAGAAAAGTTGCATTCTCAAGAAATTTTGGAGCTGGTATTTTGAAGTAAACAAAAAATAGAGAAAAAATTAAAGCATAAATAGGAGTGCATTCGAGCAAAGGTTTGATTGAAAATTTTCTGCTAGCTAAAAGTATTCCAATACTGAAGTGAAATACCAAAATTACAGATGTAATTGCGGTTGCTATTGAAAGCCCTGTCGTTCCATAGGCAAATAAACACAATGGCATTCCCATATTACCTGTGTTTGGAAGAATCAATGGTGGCAATAATCTATAAATATCTTTATTAAAGATTTTTATTATAATAGCGCCTATAATCGAAAAAATCGCTACGTATATTAATGTGTAATAAGAAAATTTTAAGAATAAATTAAAATCTATTCCTGGTACAGTTAATGAATAATAAATCAAACACGGTAAACCAATATTCCCAGCAAACTTTGTTATTACTTCAGTATTAAATTTTGGGTCTTTTTTCCCGTGCCAATAACCAATACCTATAGTTAAAAAAACTGGAAAAAGTACATCAAATAGTTTTATTAACAATTCCATTTAATATCTTTTTGTTTTATTGATTGTATAACCAATGGCCTTTTCAAACTCACCAAGACGTATTATAATTGATCTTAATTCAGTTATTCTTGTCCAATTTTGCATAAATAATGAAAAGCTGCCTTGCACCTCTCTAAACGCGCTCGATGTTTGTATAAGTATTCCTAAAGTCATTGCTCCAGTAAACAAACCTGGACCCATAACTAAATAAGGAACAATTACCATTGACTGGTTATACATAATCAACCAAAGGTCAAAATACCCATAATGTAAAAATAGTCGATGATAGTTAAATTTAATACCAGAAAACAATTCTAAAATTGTGGGTGGTTTAGCATATTCACCCCTATCATCTTCACCGTAAACTAATTCTTTTCTAAATGCAGCTTCAACAACTTGATTTTTATATTCAAGACCTGGAAGCTTAATGCCGACTAACCAGCTAATTAATAAACCTCCCAAACTAGCTACAAGAGATACATAGACCAAAGAACCATCGATATCTTTTAACAAAGGAATAACAACATAAGACGACAGTCCCCAGAGTATTGGTATAAAAGCAATTAATAACATTATAGCTCTCACTATTTGTAAACCAATGCTTTCAACTATTTTAGCAAAGTTCATGCAATCTTCCTGTATTCTTTGAGAAGCACCTTCCACTTTTGAATCTGCTTCCTTCCAATAAGGCATATATGCAAACGTAATTGCCTCTCTCCATCGAAAGCCATACAGTCTTGTAAAATAGTTTGTTACAGCATAGATAAAAACATAAGGGATAGCTAACTTTAGAAAAAGGTAAATGCCATCATAAAAATCATCAAGCGTGTTTTCTTCAGGTTTTTGCAAAAGGTCATAAAAACCCTTGTACCATTCGTTAATTTTAACATCTATATATGTTTGTGCTAATAACGATCCTATAATAAACAAAAAACC
>CAJQSJ010000014.1 GCA_905612535.1 uncultured Pelagibacteraceae bacterium
ATGAATGTCAACACTCAAATGAAGAATTATTAGCTATTTATGCGGTTAATTTAGAATACTAATAGACTTTATGTCGATGGAAGTTGTTTTTCTTCCAATTTATCAGAGGAAGCAATATCTTCTACTGCGGCATCTCTTTCGTTAGCAATTTTTTGCCATTTCATTTTTGTGTATCCGGTTCCTGCGGGGACTAAACGACCGACTATAACGTTCTCTTTTAATCCTTTAAGTGTATCAACCTTACCTCTTATTGCAGCGTCAGTTAACACTCTAGTAGTTTCTTGGAATGATGCTGCAGAAATAAATGATTTAGTGTGTAGAGAGGCTTTGGTTATACCTAGCAAAATTCTCTCTGCTATAGCTGGTTTTTTACCTTCTTTTTTTAATTCTTCATTAATAATTTGTAGATCAATTTTATCTACCATTTCTCCTAATAAATATTTTGAATCACCAGGTTTTTTAATTTCCACTTTTTTAAGCATTTGTCTTAATATCGTTTCTATATGTTTATCATTGATAACTACTCCTTGTAGGCGGTATACTTCTTGTACTTCATGTACATAATATTCGGTTAAAGCTTGTACTCCTAGGATACGCAAAATATCATGTGGAGCTGGACTTCCATCTAATAAATATTCACCTTTTTTAATGCTCTCACCTGGGTTAAAATTAATATGTTTTCCTTTTGGAATTAAATATGATGTCGAAACTCCATCTGAAGAAACTATTGAAACTTTAAGTTTTCCTCTCAACTCTTTACCAAATTCAATTTTACCATCATTCTCCGCTATTATTGCGCTATCTTTAGGTCTTCTAGCTTCAAATAATTCTGCAACTCTAGGCAGGCCCCCAGTAATATCTTTTGTTTTTGAAGTTTCTTTTGGTAATCTTGCAAGAACATCTCCAGCAAAAACTTCTTGTCCATCGTTAACTGATAAAACAGAATCTGGAACAAGATAGTACCTTGCTTCATTTTCGTCAGCTTTTTTAATAACATTTCCTTTGCTATCTCTTAAGGTAATTCTTGGTTTTAGCTCTGTGTTTTTTGATTGTGCTCTCCAATCTAAAACAGATTTAGATGATATTCCCGTTGCATCATCTGTTGTTTCAGCTAACGATATTCCGTCAACTAAATCCATATAACTAGCTACACCACTTTTTTCAGCAATAACTGGTAATGTATACGGGTCCCACTCACAGATTTTTTTCCCTTTTTTTATTTTTTCACCATTGTCACAAAATATTTTTGCTCCATAAGGTATTTTGTGAAAAGCAATTTGTCTTTCATTGGCATCTTCTATTATTATTTGGGTGTTTCTTCCCATAACAATTTTATTGTTTTTTGAGTCTTCAATAATGTTTTTGTTAACAATTTTAACAATTCCATCTCCTTGAGCTATCACCTGAGATTCTTCTTTAATTTGTGCCGTACCACCCACGTGAAAAGTCCTCATTGTTAATTGAGTGCCGGGCTCACCAATTGATTGAGCTGCTATCATTCCAATAGCTTCACCTATAGTAACTAATTTACCTCTCGATAAATCTCTACCATAACATGTAGCACAAACGCCTTCTTGAGAAATACACGTCATTACTGAATGAACTTTAACAGTTTTTACTCCAGCAGTTTCTACTCTTTCGCACATCTCTTCATTTATTAATTCTTTCTTTTTAACAATCACTTCACCGCTTATAGGATGTTTTATGTCATCTGCGGCACATCTACCTAATATTCTATCTGCTAAACTTACAATTATATTACCTCCGTCAATAATTTCTGTAAGATCAATAGAATCTTTTGGTTTTGCTCCGCAATATGGTTTAGTAATAGCAATATCTTGGGCTACATCACAAAGTCTTCTTGTAAGATATCCTGAATTTGCTGTTTTTAAAGCAGTATCTGCTAAGCCTTTTCTTGCGCCGTGCGTAGAGTTAAAATATTCTAATGCAGTAAGACCTTCTTTGAAATTTGCGATAATAGGAGTTTCTATTATTTCTCCTGAAGGTTTTGCAATTAATCCTCTCATACCAGCTAACTGCTTCATTTGAGCAGCAGAACCTCTGGCTCCAGAATCTGCCATCATGAAAACTGAGTTTGTCTCTATAAGACCATTTTTATGGGTATGTACAGACGAAGAAATTTTCTTCATCATAGCGTTTGCTACTAAATCAGAAGTGTAACAGCTGCTGTGGTGTGAGTTATAGACCATATAAAACATATCATCGCAAGTCCCAAACTTATTCCGCCTATAATCCCTGAAGTGCCAATTTTTTTATAATTTTTAGTAAATGATTTTCCTTCTTTTATAAATAGGTAAATGTTTATTAATATAAAAATAGTAGAACCTCTAAAAAAAAGATACTGCCAAGGAACAGAGCGTGCGTCTTCAATAAAGCGAACCACTAGAGCACCAAAAGACCAAAATATTCCTGCCAATAAAACAATTAAAATTGCTGAATCAGTTTTACTTTTTTTCATATTATTTAATCTCTTCTTTAGGTCTTAAGGAGTACCCTGGAAGCCATTGTTCATTTCCTTCAATATAATGTTCTTTTTTCCATATAGGCGATTTATGTTTAATTTCTTCTAATATATATCTACAAATTTTAAAAGCCTCATCTCTATGCGCTGAGCTAACTGCTATTAAAATACTTATTTCGCCAACAGAAACATATCCTTTTGCATGTTCTAAGAAAATACTGGCATTTTTATCAAATTTACTTTTTGCATCACTGCATATTGATTGGAATGATTTTATAACAGCTTGATCATGAACATCGTAAGTAACAGCTGTTACCTCTTTTCCACTATTTTCATTTCTTACTCTTCCAACAAAAATTGATTCAGCTCCATTTTGTTCCGAAAGAATAAATTTTTTCGCTTCTTCTGAAGATATTTTATTTTCTTCTGTTTTTACTATCGCAGTATGTAAAGTCATTAACCACCACCAATTGGAGGAATAATTGAAATTAATTCTTTATTTTTCAATTTATAGTTATCATTAACAACTTCGTCTGTTGCGCTAAAAAAGGCAGCCGTTTTAGATAAATTTTCTAAATTATTTTTTAAACATTTTTCAGAAATTATTTTATTTAAAGTGCTTCTAAGTGTTTCTATATTTGAATTATTTGGAAGCTCGATATTTAAAATCTCTTTATCACTTAACATTTTTGATGATCCATAAAGTTTTAGTTGAATTTGCATTTAACCGCCCGTTACGTTCATGTGTCTGGGTACAAACTTTTCTTCTTTTTTTCGATCAATAATAAAATCATGCCCTTTAGGTTTTCTTGAAATGCCTTTGTATATAGCGTCTTTTAGGGCTTGATTATTTTCACTTTTTCTTAAGGGTGTTTTTAAATCTGCTTTGTCTTGCTGTCCTAAACACATATACATTTCTCCTGTACAAGTTACTCTTACTCTATTGCATGACTCGCAAAAATTATGTGTATTAGGTGTAATAAAACCAATCTTTTGATCTGTCTCGACGCAATGCATATAGGTGGCGGGACCTGCGGTTCTTAAAGAGTCTTTTGTTATGCTGTATTTGGTTTGTATTAAACTTTTAACTTCAGTGAGTGGCATGTATTGATTTACTCTTTTTTCTTCTACTTCACCCATTGGCATTACTTCAATAAAGGTTAAAGAAAATTTATTTTCGCCACACCAGTTAACTAATCTTAAAATTTCATCATCATTAATTCCTTTTAAAGCCACGGTATTGATTTTAATTTTTAATCCAGCTTTTTTTGCTGCAAAAATTCCTTTAATAACTTTATTTAAATTCCCAATTCTAGTTATTCTTTTAAATTTATTTTCATCTAAAGAATCTAGCGAGATATTAATTCTTCTTACTCCGCTTTTAAATAAATCTGTTGCATATTTATCTAACTGTGAACCATTTGTAGTTAACGTTAATTCATCTAACCCTTTACCTAATTTGCTTCCAAGACTATTAAACAATTCCATTATATTTTTTCTAACCAATGGCTCTCCGCCAGTAATTCTCAATTTTTTAACTCCAAGTTCTATAAAGGTATTACAAAGTCTATCTAACTCTTCTAACGACAAGACATCTTGCTTTGGTAAAAATTCCATATCTTCGACCATGCAATATGTGCATCTAAAATCACAGCGATCTGTAACAGAAACTCTCAAATAAGATATTTTCCTTTCAAATGAATCGATTAGCATAAATAAATTAAACCACAAAAATTACTTATTAGCTACCTGGAATTAAAGGAACCCAATTAATAATATCGCCTTTTTTAAATTCATTTTTATCTTCAGGAAATATTCCCCAACAGTTTGCTTGGACAAATGATTTAATTCTATTTGATTGTTGTCCTTGTAAAACTTCTAATTGAACTAGTCCTTTGTTGTTAATTTTCATAAAACATCTAACAAAATGTGTAAAATTTTTGAACTTGGAATATTTATTTATTAATTGAGCTGTAAATTTTTTTTCTGCTTCCATTCCTAAACTTTTTCTAATTAATGGGTAAACAAAAAAACGAAATCCCGCTGCACAAGATATAGGGTTTCCAGGAAGACCAAAAAATAATTTATTTTTTTGTTTCAATTTTGACAACATTATAGGTCGCCCCGGCTTAATCGATACTCCCTTAAAACATTTTTTAAAACCAAGTTTATTTATAAGTTCTGGAATAAAATCAAACTTTCCGGCAGAAATGGCTCCTGAAGTCACAATTATATCTGTATCAGAAAAATTTAGTTTTTTTAAAATCTTTTTAAGTTTTTCAGGGTTATTATCTTTTATAATTCCACCGTCAATAATATTAAGATGTAAATTCTCTCCAAACGACTTAAAATAATGGTTATTTGAATTACGCACTTGCCAAGGCGATATATTTTTAAATTTATAATTTACTATCTCATTTCCGGTAGATAGAAATATTATTTTGGGTTTTTTCTTAACTTTAATACACCTAATGCCGAGAGTTGTTAATGCCATAATATGTTTTGGTTGAATAACCTCTCCTTTTCTAATTATTAAATCGTTTATTTTATAATCTTCTCCAGCAAATCTAATAAAAGAGAATTTTTTTACTTCTTGGTTAAGTATAATATGAGTAGGTTTTTCTTTAGTTGGAAAGTATTTTGCTTTTTCAACAGCTAAAACTGAATCAAATGGTTTGGGAACTAAACCGCCTGTCATAATTTCTATTGCAGATTTTTTACTGTAATGATTTAATTTAGGAGAATCGCCTGCCGCAATAGTTTTTATGATTTTAAGTTTTTTTAAATTTTTTAATGAAGCTCCTTTTGTTTCTTTGGCTACTACAGCAAAACCATCAAAAGCTGTATTGTTATGTAAGGGACTGACTGAAGTAGATTTAATACTAGAATCACAAATTCTATTTACTGAATCTAAAATAGATATTTTTTCAGTAGCTAATTTTAAAGAAACTTTTTTTATAATGTTTATAGCTTCTTTATATTTAATCATTTTAAAGGTTTAGAGTATTTTTGATCTTATCAGGAATTCCATTTGGATTGATCCATAAACCTGTTTTTCCACCAGATTTAATTAATAATTTTGTATTAGTAATTTTTAAGTTTGGTTCTACAATTTTTGAAAGATCATAAATGGCAAGTAAAGCTGAACTTACTCCAGATAACGCTTCCATTTCTACGCCCGTTTTAGAATGAGCAGAAACCAAACAATAAACAGTGATTGAATATTCTTTTTCATTAATTTCTGTATGTAGAGAAATATGATCTAAGGAGAGAGGATGACAAAGGGGTATAAGCTCACTTGTTTTTTTTACACCATTTATGCCAGAAATTTCCGCAATAGAAAGTGGATCGCCTTTTGGCATTTTTTTAGACTTAATCATTTCAATCACTTGCGTTCCTAAAATTATTTCACCTGAAGCCAATGCTTTTCTATAAGTAATTTCTTTACTACTCACATCAATCATTTTATAACCTGATGTTGAAAATATCTTATTTAAAGAGTCTTCTAATTTATTATTTTTATTCATTTATCTTTAAACTTAATTTTTTTGCAAATTTCAAATCTTCCAATGTATTTATATTAAAAAATGGATCATGCCCTTCAAACTCAAATTCTAAATTTTTAATATTATTTGCTTTTGTCCAATCTTGAACTTTTCTAATCTTGTTATTAACCAAATCATTGTAGAGTTTGTCATAAAGATCTAATGACCACAAACCAAAAATATTGTGTTTGCGTCCGTGGGAACTTGCACAAAGTATTAAGGATTCCTTTTTTTTTGATTCTTCGATGAATTTCGCAATAATACTTTCAGGAAAAAAAGGTGTGTCGCAGGGAAAGCTGGCTATCCAGTTAGATTTAGGAGAATTTTCTTTTGCCCATTTCATTGCTGTAAGTATACCTGCTAAAGGTCCAAGTTGACCTTTTATGCAATCATTTACTGTAATTAAATTATTTATTTTAAAAAATTCATTTTCATTGTTTGTTACTATAATTAATTCTTTTAAATATTTTTTTACTTTAACAATTGTATGTTCAATAAGTTTTTTATTATTTAAATTGACGAAAAGTTTGTCTTGGCCCATTCTTTTTGATTTACCGCCAGCTAAGATTGCACCAAGTATATTGTGTTCGTTCATGAAACAAATTATAAATGTTTAATAAAAAGAATAAAGTTTAAATGATAGATAAAGAAATTATTAAAATAGCTTCAAATACTGAAAATCATGGAATGCTTGATGATCATACTCATTTTTCAAAATTAAAAAATGTAATTTGTGGAGATGAAATGAAAGTTTATCTAATAGTAGAGAATAATAAAATAACAAATTTTAAATATGAATGCGAATCCTGTATTTATTGCCAAGCTTCAGTAAGTTTATTATCTAGAAAAGCAAAAAATAAATCTATAAAAAAAATTAGAGACTTTGCTAAGCAGGCAAAAAATGCCTTTAGTGGTAAAATCTCTTTTGATAACGAATGGAAAGATTTTAATAAAATAATAACTAATAATAATATAGCCAGAAAAGAATGTTTATTGTTGCCTATTAATACCGCAATAGATGCTTTAAATGATTAATATATGAATATTAAAAAATTAATTTGTTGGCCTCCATTATTAGCAGCCATAGGTGCTGGAGTTACCATAACAATTCTTGGATACATAACCTATGAATCTTTTTTATCTGATACTAATTATGGCCTGTGGTTAATCGCATCTTTTGGCTCAACAGTTGTAGTGGTATTTGGGTATCCAAATAATGAATTTGCTCAACCTAAAAATATATTCTTTGGACATTTGCTAACTACGTTTGTAGGAATTATTTTTGTTACTTTTTTTGAAGTTTCTTTTCTCACAATTGGTCTGGCCGTCGGAATTGGAATCATGCTAATGATTGCCTTAAAAATTACTCATCCTCCTGCAGGAGGCAACTCTATTGCTGTAATGCTTGGTGGAATTTCGTTTCAATTTTTAGTATTTCCAATTATGGCAGGTGCAATAACAATTATCATTGGTGGTATAATCTATAATAACTTAATTTTAAAAAGAAAATATCCAGTTTCTTGGAAATAATCATATTAATTTTTTTAAAGATTGCTCAAATGCATCTCCTCTAATATTGTTAAAATATGAATTCAAAGTATAAGACAATAAAGTATAAAGGAAACAAGCCGTTAACTGTTGATGACTTCGTTTCTATTGAAGAGCCTTTAGAAATGATGGTCCTTTACCAAAAAAATAAAGAATGGATAGAAGATTCTATTTCAATAACTATGAGAACTCCTAAAAATGATGAGGACTTAATAATTGGGCTATTATTTTGCGAAGGAATTATTAACAAAACCTCCGAAATAAAAAAAGTAGAGTTTTTAGGTGATAAGGTTGGACAATTTGATTTACAGAATAAAATTCAAGTGACATTAAATAATGGTGAAAATCTTGACATTAAGCATCTTAGAAGAAATTTTTTGACCAATTCTAGTTGTGGAGTGTGTGGAAAAACATCAATGGATTCACTAGAAATAATTTGTAAAACTAAAATAAATAAAAACAATCCTAAAGTTAAAAGTTCATTAATAACAGAAATTCCTACCCTTTTAAGGCAAAGCCAATCAGAATTTTCAAAAACAGGAGGCATACATGCAAGCGCATTGTTTGATCTTAGTGGCAAGCCTTTGGTAATTAGAGAAGATGTTGGTAGACATAACGCTTTAGATAAGGTGATTGGTTATAGCTTTAAAAATTCAATTTTTAATACAAAGAACCAATTTATAGCTTGTTCAGGTAGATTGAGTTTTGAATTAGTCCAAAAAAGTCTTATGGCTAATATTGGTCTATTAATGGGGGTGGGTGCGCCAACAAGTCTTGCCATAGACCTGGCAAAACGGTCCGATATGACATTAATTGGTTTTGTTAAATCGGATAGTTTTAATATATATTGTGGTGAAAATCGTATTTTAAAATAAAATCAATATGTCAAAAAATATAAGTAAACTATCTGGAAGAAAGGGTCTTAAAGATAATCTCTTTAAGCGAATGATTGACATATCTAATAAATCTAAAAATGGCAAAGAAATAAAACAGCTAGCCGATGAGTATAATGTTGGTATGTCAACTATTCATGGTGCGGAGAGTTTTTATGAATTTTTAAGACCAGAACATAAAGAAAAAAAAGCTTGGGTATGTAATGGTAGCGCATGTATGTGCGCCGGAAATCAAGATAAACTTAAAGAAAAGCTAGTGAATAAATTAGGTAAAGATAAAGTGGGTGAAATGTTTTGCCTAGGTCATTGCTATGAAAACACAGCTTTTCACTATGATGGTTATAATTATTCAGGAGCCGACATTGATAAAATTGACGAAATTATAAAAGGTAAAAAAATAAATAATAAAAATATTAACTCAGCAAGCCACGCAACAACAAACATACTAATGGGTGGGGACTTATCTACTATAGAAAAATTTAGAGATTTATTATCACAAACATTAAAAAAAGACAAAAAAGAAACCCTTGAAACGATAACTGAGTCAAACCTTTGTGGTAGAGGTGGTGCGGGTTTTCCAACTGGAATGAAATGGAATTTTTGTAGTCAACAAAAAGTTAAAAAAAAATATGTAGTATGTAATGCTGACGAAGGTGATTCTGGTGCTTTTTCTGACAGATATCTCTTAGAAAATCAACCTCTTAAAGTTTTATTTGGAATGATAGCTTGTGCTTATATTATAGGGGGCGACGAAGGCGTTCTTTATATTAGAGGCGAATATCCAAAATCAATTGAAATTATTAATGGCACGATTAACGAATTAAAAAAATTAAATCTTTTAGGCGAAAATATTTTAGGTACTAAATTTTCTTGTGATTTATCTATTTGCATTGGTCAAGGTGCTTATATATGTGGCGAAGAGACTGCTTTGATAGCTTCTATTGAAGGAAGAAGAGCAGAAGTTGATGTTCGCCCACCCTTTCCAACTGTTGAAGGGTTATATAAAAAACCTACAGTGGTTAATAACGTTGAAACTTTAGCGGCAGTAGCTTGCATATTAAAACATGGTTCTAAATCTTTTTCGTCTATAGGCAATGTTAAATCCGCAGGAACAAAACTGGTTTGCTTAGACAGTTTGTTTAAAAATCCTGGTGTTTATGAAATGGACATGGGAACCTCTATGAAAAAAATAATTTATGACATTGGTGGCGGATTTGTTAAACCTGTAAAAGCTTTGCAGGTTGGTGGTCCATTAGGTGGAGTTATTCCTATCAAGGAAGTTGAAAAATTAAATTTAGATTTTCAAGAATTTACTAATGCAGGTTTTATGTTGGGTCATGGTGGTGTTGTGAGTATTCCAGAAGATTTTAGTATGCTTGAGTACATACATCATTTGTTTAAATTCACTGCAGAGGAGTCTTGCGGAAAATGCTTCCCGGGAAGACTTGGTTCTTACCGAGGTAAAGAAATGTTTGACCAGGCTGTTAATAAAACGAACAAAATTCCAATAAAACTTTTAAATGAACTGCTTGTTACTATGCAAAAAGGGAGTTTATGTGCTCTTTGTGGAGCGATTCCAGCGCCTATTCAAAACATATTAAAATATTTTACCCATGAATTTAAAGCTGATATAAACCAGGAAGCTTAGAGAAATAATGGAAAACAGAAAAAACGGATCAAACGGCAAAAACCATAAATTTGCATATATTAATGGTGTATCGCATGAAATTAAATCAAATCACACTTCTGTTTTAAAGTTTGTTAAGGATCATATTAGTGAAAAAGAAGTTCCTAGTTTATGTGATGATCCAAATTTAGCTCCTTATGGGGCGTGCAGAGTTTGTTCTGTTGATGTTGCTCTTAAAAAAGATGGACCAACAAGAACAGTTGCTTCGTGTCATACACCGGTAACTGAAAGATCTTATATAATTACTCAAAATGAAGACTTAACAAAGTTGAGAAAAAATATAGTAGAGCTGGTTCTTACGGATCATCCAATGACATGTTCAACTTGTGAAGTAAATAATAACTGTGAATTACAAACAGTTGCTAATGACTTAAAAGTTAACAATCATAGATATAATAAACCGAAGCAAAACAAAGGAGTTCCTAAAGATACTTCTCATCCATACATGCGAATGAATTTAGATAATTGTATTAATTGTGGTCGTTGTGTAAGAGCGTGCGATGAAATTCAAGGTTCATTTGTTTTAACAATGAGCGGAAGAGGCTTTGATTCAAAAATTACTACTGATAATGATTTAATGTTTGGTGACTCTTCTTGTGTTTCTTGTGGCGCTTGCGCACATACTTGTCCAACGGATGCTATATCAGATGTTTTTGCATCTAAATCAGCTGACTACGATGAAAAAGTTAGAACAACTTGTTCTTATTGTGGAGTGGGATGTAATTTAGAAGCGTCAATAAAAGATGGTAAGGTTGTGTCAATTGATACCCCTAAAGAAACTGAAGTAAATGCTGGTCACACTTGTATAAAAGGTAGATACGCATTTGGTTTCTACGATCACCCAGATAGATTAAGAAATCCTTTAATAAAAAGAAATGGAAAGTTTGAAAAGGCGTCATGGGATGAGGCTTATGATTTTATTAAAAATAAATTAGAAAAAATAATAAAAGAAAATGGTCCTGATGCTATTGCAGGTATTTCATCTGCAAGATGTACTAATGAAGAAAATTATGTTTTTCAAAAAATGATTAGAGCGGCAATCGGAACAAACAATATTGATTGTTGTGCAAGAATCTGTCATTCACCAACAGCTTGGGGCATGCAACAGACATTTGGAACTGGGGCCGCAACAAACTCTACTGAAGACATTTATCATGCAGATCTATTTTTAATAATTGGAGCAAATCCAACAAATGCCCATCCGGTCACTGGCGCAAAGATTAAACAACAGGTAATGAAAGGAAAGAAACTTATAGTTTTAGATCCTATAACAACTGATGTTGCTAAATTAGCAGATTATCATATCAAGTTAAGACCTGGAACAAATGTAGCAGTTTTAAATATGATGTTGTATTTCATCATAGAATCTAAATTGCATAAAGATGATTTTATTTTAAATAGAACAGAAGGTTTTGAAAACTTTGTTAAAAAAATTAAAAAATTAGATATTGATCATTTAGCTAAGGTAGCTGGAGTTGATAAACAGCAGGTAAAAGAAGCTGCAATAGCTTATGCAACTGCAAAAAACTCAATGGAGTTTCATGGTCTTGGTGTTACTGAGCAAGAACAAGGTTCAAAAACGGTAATGTTAATTGCGGATCTTGCTATGATAACAGGAAATATTGGAAGACCTGGTGTTGGTGTAAATCCGTTGAGAGGTCAAAACAATGTTCAAGGCGCTGCTGATATGGGTTGTCAACCACATCAAGGAGCAGGATATTTCCCAGTTGCAGATGAAAAAATTCAAAATTTTTATACCGAAAAGTATGGTGTTGTTCATCCAACAAAGGCTGGATTAAAGATACCAGAAATTTTTGATGCAGCAATTAACAAGGAAGTTAAAGCTGTATGGATTATTGGTGAAGATGTTGTTCAAACAGATCCTAATAGTGCTCATGTAGCTAAAGCTATGAATTCACTGGACCTACTAGTAGTTCAAGAAATATTTATGAGTGAAACTGCTAAACATGCAGACGTAGTTTTGCCTGGAACAACTTTTCTAGAAAAAGATGGAACTTTCACAAATACAGAAAGAAGAGTTCAAAGAGTTAACAGAGCAGTAGAACCTCTTCCGGGGACAAAACCTGATGGAGTTATAGTTGCAGAAATGATGCAAAAACTTGGATACAATCAACCAGTATATGATGCCGATCAAGTCTTGGCTGAAATTGCAGATGTAGTTCCTTTCTTTAAAGGCATAACTAGAGAAAGACTTGGAAAACTAGGATTGCAATGGCCAGTGAAAGAAGATGGAACAGATACTAAAATTCTACATCAAAAAGAATTTAAACTAGGTAAAGGTAGAATTAAGTACTTTGACTGGAAAGAAAGCAATGAAATAGAAGAAAATAAAAAAGATTATCCATTAATATTAACTACAAGTAGAGTATTAGCACATTATAATGCTGCTACTATGACGAGAAGAACTGAAAACATTAAAATTGTAGATGAAGACATTTTATTACTTCATCCAAAAGATGCGAAAGGCAGAGAATTAAATACAGGTGATATTGCAAGACTTTATTCGGGAAGAGGTGAGGTATCCTTAAAGGTTGAAGTTACTGAAAGAGTTAAAGAAGGCGTGGTGTTTACTACTTTCCATTTCCCAGAGCATATGGTTAATATGGTAACCGGTCATGGAAAAGATGAGGAAACGATGTGCGCAGAATATAAAGTCTCTTCTGTAGAAGTTCAAAAAATATCAAATCAATTTAAAACAAAAGTTTCAACAGTAAAAGATCAAGCCGAAGTATTACCAACTTAATTATAAAACGTACGGTTCTGGTCTTTTATTATTTTCTAATACTCTTTCAATAGCAAAACATGATAAATCAATAGATTGATATGAACCTGTTGTAATTAATTCCATTAAAGCTCTTCCAATTCCTGGAGCTTGCATTAAACCTCTGCCTGTAAATCCTGTAGCCATGAAAAGATTTTCATATTTAGGATGTTTTCCTACTACAGCATTATTATCAAGTTTATTGCAGTCATAATATCCAGCCCAACCACCTGTTAATTTAAGTTCTTCAAAAGCTGGTATCCTTTTTGCTAAAGCTGGCCAAACCAATTCTTCAAAATCATTCCACTCAGGTTCTAGGTCTTTTGCATCAAACTTTGAAATTGGTGAACCCGCTAAATACTCATTACCTTCTGGTCTCCAATATACTCCTGTTGTTAAATCTCCCATTAATGGCATCTCAGGAATATGTTTAGAACATTTGACTCTAAAGACTGTATGTTTCTGTGGCACAACTGGAATATCTGAAAACAATTCATTAGTCCAACATCCTGCTGCTGATATGATTGTTTTTGCATTTATTTCTTTGATAGATTTTATTTCACCTTTAATAAATTCAGCGCCTAACTCAACTGCTTTTCCTTTTAAAGCATTATGGAATAAATGAGGATCAATCCAGCCTTCAATTTTACTATCTGTATAAGTGGCAGTTTCAATTCCTTCATTGCTTACATAGGGGAATATTTTTGACAACTCTTCACCTGTAATGTTTTTTGTTCCTGCGTCACACTCTTTATGATTTTTTAATGCTTCATACTGTTTTTCTGCGTGCTCTGGTCCGAATAATAACAAATATCCATTGGGAACCATACTAGCTGTAGGATTTGGGTTTTTTTCTGTTTTGAGCAATTCAGGAATTTGAAATATAAAATCTTTTGCAAATTTTCCAAGTAATATATTTTCTTTTTGGAAAAATTGTCTTCTAAAACCACCTAGAGATAATGGAAAAGATGCTTTTTTATAAGTTGGGTCACGCTCTATTACTTTTACTTTTCTACCAGCCTTAGATAAAAAATATGCTGATGAAGCTCCAATGATACCGCCACCAATAATTACTACATCATCCATAAAGATTAATAAAATTATATAGTTTTTTTAATTAAAAAATAAAATATTTAAATTTAAAGCAAAAGCAAATCCTAACCAAACTAGGTAGGGTAACATTAATGCTGCACTTAACTTATTAATTGGATAATAAAGTTTAATTAACCAAACTACTAACAGGATGATTGCAACTATAACTAGTAGTGCTAAAAATATTTGATGTAATGCAAAAAATACAACACTCCAGCTTGCGTTAACTAAAAGATGAATAAAATAAATATATATTATTTTTTCTTTTTTTTTAGGACTAATCCAAATTAGCCATACTGCAAAAGCCATTGCTACATAAAGAATAATCCAAATAGTTGGAAATATATAATCAGGTGGATTAAATGATGGTTTGATTAAAGTAGAATACCAAGGCTCTTTATAAACACTTGTAACAAAACCACCCCACGCTGAAGCTCCAAAAGAAAAAGCTAGTAAGAATAAAAGTGAAAAATATTTTTGAAAAAGTTGCATGATGATACATCTAACACTTAACTTATATTCGATCTACCTCCATCTACACCAATAATTTGGCCTGTTATCCAAGAACTTTTCGTTGTGAGCAAGAAATTTGCTAAATTAGCCGAATCATCTCCTTCTCCTATTCTTTTTAATGGATGCATCTTAGCTATAGCTGCTTCAATTGTTTGATTTTTTAATACAGCGCTAGCTATTTTTGATTTAGTCAAACTTGGAGCAATGCAATTTACTCTAATGTTTGGGGCCAACTCAGCTGCTAAAGCTACCGTTAAACCTTCAACCGCTGCCTTGGCTGATGAGATGATACTATGATTTGAAAAACCTTTTTTTGACGCTACTGTTGAAAACAAAACAATTGACCCTTTGTTATTTTTAAGATTGTCTTGAAAAGCTCTTATTATGTCAGTGGCCGCAACAAGATTTAAAACATAACTTGAAACAAAATCGTTAGCTTTTGTTAATTTAAAAGGTTTTATATCAATAGAGCCTACACAATACGCTATACCAAGAACTTCCGTTTCTTCTAAATCTTTTTTTAATTCATCTACAAAACCAAGTTTTAAAACATCGCACACTGAGTATGTATAATTTAATTTCTCAGATATTTTTTTTAACTCATCCTCATTTCTGCTAACTAAATGACAATCAAATTGATCTTTATTAAGCTGGTTTGCTAGAGATGAGCCAATTGCACCCGTTGCACCTAAAATTATATATTTTTTTTTCATATATTATAAATCTTAAAATAAATTAATATTCATTAATTATTAACAGGTCTATTACAATCTTGACGCATATTTTGCCATTACAATATAGTTAAAAAAGGGTTAAATTCATTTAATGAATAAAAGTATATGGATAACAGGAGCAAGTAGCGGCATAGGAAAAGCTTTGGCGATAAAGTTTGCTAATCAAGGTTGGAAAGTTGCGGCGTCAGCTAGACGTGAACATTTACTAAAAGAACTAAACCAAGAAAATGAAAATATTCATCCCTTTCCTTTGGATGTTACTAATATTGACCAATGCAAAACTGTTTTTGGAAGTATTGCTGAAAAATTTAATAATATTGAAATTTCCATATTTGGCACTGGAATACACGATCCTAAATCTGAAAAAAAATTTAATTTAGATAAAATAAGACAAATTATGGAAGTTAATTATTTTGGAACCATGAACTGCATTAATGCTGTTTACGATTATTATAATAATAAAAAAAGTGGTCAAATATCTATAATTTCTTCTGTTGCTGGATATAGAGGCTTACCTGCGGCAGGAGCTTATTGTGCATCCAAATCTGCTTTAACAAGTTTTACAGAAAGTCTTCAATTTGAAATGAAAAGAAAAAATGTTAGAGTTTCTCTAGTAAGTCCCGGTTTTATTAAAACACCAATGACTGACCAAAATGATTTCCCAATGCCAATGATAAAATCTCCAGAATTCGCAGCTGAACAAATCTATTTAGGCTTAATCAAGAAAAAAGGATTCGAGATTCACTTTCCTAAAGCTTTTACATTTTTTTTGAAATTTCTAAGAATACTACCCAATAATATTTATTTTAAGCTTATTGAAATGGGATACAAAAAATAAGATGCTAGTCCTTAACAAACATAACTGTAAGTTCAGCAACTTTTATACCAAACTTAGTCATTGTAGCTCTATTAATTGCAACTCTTTCATCTTGCATAAATATCCAGTCATCAAAAGTAATTTTCATCTCCTTACCTTTAACAGGAACTAGCAAAACATACTCAAATTTAAATGCTGGCCCATAAGAAAATCCTTTAGCAGTTCCCACAACATCACCTGCCACTCCTTCATAATGGTTTTCGTCTAATTTATTTATTGTCCACTGTCTTTTTTGAACTTCTCCATCCGACCAATTAAACTCTTCATCTAAAATCAATTTTTTACCATCCCAAGTTCCATTTAAATCAGCCGAAAACTGTCTAGTTACTTTACCAGCTCTATTTTGAAGAATTCCCCAAGCTTTAACATTGCCTGATAAATAATCCTCGATAATTAATCTAGGTTTTTGATCTTTAAAATCAGTTGGTTTCATTTTGTTTCCTGCACAGCTAGTTAATAAAACAACAATTATTATTATAAATATACTTTTCATATATAATTATTTATTACACAAAGAAAACTGTATTAAATCTATATTTTTAGACTTAAATCCAGCTTCACAGTAAGATAAATAAAAATCCCACATATTTTTAAAACTTTTATTAAAACCTTGCCTAGATATTTGTTCCCATGAACTTAAAAAGCTTTTTCTCCATTTTTGCAAAGTGTTAGAATAGTGCTCTCCGTACAGTTCCTGACTATCAAACACTAAACCTGATTTTGCAGATAAATTTTTAAGCGATTTTAAAGATGGCAAAAACCCTCCTGGAAAAATAAACTTTTGAATAAAATCTTCTTTTGTTCTATATCGATCATATAAATTATCATCTATTACGATTGATTGTATAGCTGCGCGTCCACCTGGAATTAAATTTTGTTTTATAGATTTGAAATAATTGATTAAATATTTTTCACCTACCGCCTCTATCATTTCAATAGAAACAATATTATTGTACTGTTTTTTAACATCTCTGTAATCTAGTAGCTTTATATTAACTTTATGATTTAAACCAAGTCTATTTATTTTAGCTTTTGTAAATTCGAATTGTTTTTTTGAAATCGTAATACAATCTAACTTAATGTCATAATTTTTTGCTACTTCTTCAGCAAATCCACCCCACCCACATCCAATTTCTAATAATTTAGTTCCTGGTTTTGGTTTTATTAAATTTATTAATTTATTATATTTGTTAGCTTGAGCTTTTTCTAAAGTTTCGTCTGTAGAATTAAAAATGCCACAAGAATAGGTTAAAGTTTTATCTAACCAAATTGAAAAAAATTCATTTCCCAAATCATAATGGGCAGATATATTTTTTTTGCTTCTTTCTTTGGTATTTGCAAAAATTACTTTGTTTAAAATGTTTTGTACAAAAGGAGCTTTAAGTAAGCCAGAAAATTTATATGTAACATTGATATTTCTAGCACTTAGTTCTATTAACGAAGGTAAATCACTTGTTTCAAATTCGTTATTAATATAACTCGCGCCCAGGCCAGCGCTTCCTTTTCTCAACAAAGTTGTTGTAAAGTTTGGATCATTAATTTTTATATAGGCTTTTAATGAACTTTCTTTATTTCCAAAAAAATGCTTATTTTTTTTTGAATCAATCAACTCTAAATAACCATAAGATATTTTTTTAAGATTCGAAAAAACAAACTGGTCGGCTAAATTATTAAAATTTAAGTTCATTATTTTTCTAAAGATAAACTATTTTTCATTTTGATATTTTTTTTTACTAATTTAACGCCTTTTGTCCATAAACGAAATGCTTCAAAGTGTATCGCGACAATAATTTTAAATGACATTAGGGGATGTTTTATAAACTGACGAAACAAATTATAGCTATTTAATTTGATTCTTTTACCCGCTTGATGTGCAATAAGTAGTGGACCGCTTTCATCAGTTTGTTTAATAAGAATACTTAGATTGTTTTTAGGCTGTGTCAATCTAAAGTTGTAAAATGTCTTCATGGGGATAAAAGGAGAAACATAAAATTTTTTTCTACACTTGTGTAAAATTAAATTTGATGAAGATTTACTTCGAAATATATAAGTATGCTGTTCATTAAAAGTATTTTTTACTTCATAAAGTACCGCTTTAAGTTTTGAATTTTTATCATAACAATAAAAAATACTTAAAGGATTGAATACATAACCAAAAAATCTAGGGAAACAAAGTAGCTTAACTTTTCCTCCATCAACGTTAATTTTTGCTTTATATAGTATTTTTTTTACCCACTTGATTAACGAGCTACCATTTCTTGGTCCATGATCAATATTATAAAAACTTAAAATATTAAATTTATTGTAAGAAAAAAAATTAACTTTTTTTTCTAAATCAACAATTTCACTTAAATCAAGTAATAAAGAAAATGACTTATAAGAAAAAAAATGCTTTTTAGGTTTAAATCTTTTGTGCGTTATAAGCCCTTCATATATGCATGAAGAAAAAGTGTTCATATTTGATTTGCTATATTTACAGCTGATTTTATGCCATCTTCATGAAATCCATAGCCAAAATAACTTCCACAAAACCAACTGTTTTTTACCCCTTGTAACTCATTTAATTGTTTTTGGGCTTTTATAGATTGAAGATCATAAAAAGGATGAGAAAATTCTATTTTTTTAATTATTTTATCCTCATCTATTTGAAAAATTGGATTTAAAGTTAAAAAATAATTATTTTTTGTATTTAAGTTTTGCAATTTGTTCAACCAATATGTAACACAGTTTTTATTTACATTTTTATTATCTACAATTGAATTCCAACTTGACCATGCATTTTTTTGATTGGGCATAAGTTTTGTATCCTTGTGTAGATAAGCAGTATTTAGTTTATATTTAAAACTACCTAAAATATTTTTTTCTACATCCGTAGGATCTTGTAGCAGCTTCAACGTGTCGTTTGCGTGGGCAGCAAAAACAACTTTGTCATAATCAAAATATTGATTCGGGAATCCATAAAATATCCTTACGTTATTTTGATTTCTTTGAACACTCTTAATTTCATAATTTTTGAAACACTCACCACTAATAGTTTGTAAAACTTTATTTACATAAACCTTGCTTCTTCCCGTTACAGTATACCATTGTGGTCTATTTTTTATTTTAAACAATCCATGGTTTTTAAAAAAATTTAAAAATAAATCCATAGGCATTTTTCCTGCTAAACTGGGTGGCATCGACCAGATTGCTGCGACCATCGGGATAAGATGAAAGTTTATAAAATAATTTGAATACTTTTTTAATTTTAAAAAGTCTTCTAGCGTTTTATCTTTATAATTTTTTTCATCGATGTTTTCTGCATTTTTATAAAAAAAAATAATTTCTTTAATCATTTTTAGAAAATTTAAATTAAAAATATTTAATTTATTAGAAAAAATACCTTTCAGACCGCTACCGGAATATTCTACATTTGAATTTTTTACTGAAACCGCAAATGACATATCACTCTTTTCATAATTTACATTGAGATCATGAAAAAATTTTATTAAATTTTTATAAGTAACTTTATTAAAAACTATAAAACCAAGGTCTAATGAAATTAATTGATCAGAATTACTCTCTGGAATCTCTACGGTATACGAGTGACCTCCAAAGCGATTATTTTTTTCGAATAAATCTACTATATGTTTTTTAGATAAAAAATGAGCGACACTTAACCCTGATATGCCTGATCCTATAACAGCAATTTTCATAAAAATAAGTTTTTAAGATGCTATTTCTTTATATTCATCCATTGAAGGACAAGTACAAAAAAGATTTTTATCACCATAAACGTTATCTACTCTAGCAACTGGCGGCCAGTATTTGTGGGATTTTAAAATCGCAGAAGGATATGCTGCGGTTTCTCTATCATACTTATGCGTCCATTCATTAGCGGTAAGCTCTACGTGGGTATGAGGCGCATTCTTCAATGGGTTGTCCATTTTATCAAACTTCCCATTTTTTACTTTATTAATCTCTTCTTTAATTTTTACCAACGTTTCACAAAATCGATTTATTTCAGATAAACTTTCACTTTCAGTTGGCTCTATCATCATTGTTCCTGGAACGGGCCAAGACATAGTTGGTGCATGATAACCAAAATCGATCAATCTCTTTGCTATATCCTCTTCTGTTATTCCAGTTTCGCTCTTAATTTTTCTAATATCTATAATGCATTCGTGAGCTACATTTCCATTTTTTCCTTTGTATAAAATAGGAAAGTGATCTTTAAGTTTGTTAGCTATATAATTTGCATTTAAGATTGCATTTTGAGTGGCTAACTTTAAACCTTCAGAACCCATCATTTTAATATACATCCATGATATAGAAAGAATACTAGCGCTTCCCCAGGGAGCTGCTGAGACCGCACCTATCCCGCTTGCCGGTCCACAATCTCTGATTATAGAATGACTTGGTAAATAAATTTCTAAATGTTTTTTACAAGCAATTGGACCCATTCCTGGTCCTCCTCCACCGTGAGGTATACAAAATGTTTTGTGTAAATTAATATGACAGACATCAGGGCCAAAGTTTCCTGGTTTTGCAATACCAACTAATGCATTTAGATTTGCTCCATCCATATAAACTTGTCCGCCATGCCTATGTATTAAATCACAAATATCCGTTATTTTTTCTTCAAAAACACCATGAGTTGATGGATAAGTTACCATTAGAGCGGCCAGATTATCTGAATATTCTTCAGTCTTTTTCTTTAAATCTTCATAATCTACATTTCCATGTTGATCGCAATTAACGACAACAACTTTCATGCCAACCATTTGTGCACTCGCTGGATTGGTTCCGTGTGCAGAGCTAGGTATTAAACAAATATTTCTATTTTTTGCTCCATTTTTTTCATGAAATTTTCTAATAACCATTAAGCCAGCAAATTCGCCTTGGGCGCCTGCATTTGGTTGTAAGGAAACGCCAGAAAAACCAGTTATTGACCTCAGCCAATTTTTTAGATCTGTAAATAATTCTCTGAACCCATCAACTTGTTCAACGGGAGAAAATGGATGCGGTTGTGAAAATTCTTTCCATGTTACTGGAATCATTTCAGAAACTGAGTTTAACTTCATGGTGCATGAACCCAGAGCTATCATTGATCTATTCAAAGCAATATCCGAATCTTCTAATCTTTTTAAATATCTGAGCATTTCTGTTTCGGAATGATAGCTGTTAAAAACTGGGTGATCTAGATATGTTGAAGCTCTTAATAGATTTGTTGGTAAATTGGATAAGCTTTTATTCATTGTTTCTTTAATTGTTTCTGAACAATTAAAAATTTTTAACAATTGATTGGCTCTATAAATATTTTTTCTTTCATCAAATGAAACTGATAACATTTCAGAATTTACTTTTCTGATATTCACTTGTTGATCTAACGCATTTTTATAAATTTTATCTGTTTTGTCTAATGTTTTTACAGTAACGGTATCAAAAAAATAATCTGAATAAAGCTCGTAACCAGATTGTTTTAATTTATCAGCAAAATTTTTTGTTAACTGTGAAACGCTTTCAGCTATTTTTTTAATTCCTTCGGGTCCATGATATACGGCATAAGCAGCCGAAACTATAGCGAGTAAAGCTTGGGCGGTACAAATATTACTTGTAGCTTTATCTCTTCTTATATGCTGTTCTCTGGTTTGTAGAGCCAATCTAAAAGCTTTATTGCCATGTCTATCTACAGAAACGCCAACTATTCTTCCTGGCATTGCTCTTTTGTATTCATCCTTAGTAGCAAAAAAAGCTGCATGTGGGCCTCCATATCCCATTGGAATACCAAAGCGTTGAGAGCTTCCTACCGCTATATCAGCTCCTAATTCACCTGGAGTCTTAAGTTTTGCAAGAGCTAATAGATCGCAAACTAATACTGCTTTTCCATTATATTTACGTATTTTGCTAATAGCTTCGCTAGGATCTTTTATATCTCCTAATGTACCTGGATATTGCAAAATCCCACAAATAATACTTTCGTTAATATCTTTATCTTCATCTCCTACTATTACTTTTAAACCTAACGGCTCCGCTCTTGTTTTAATTACATCAATAGTTTGAGGATGACAGTCTTTTGAGACAAAAACTTTTTTTGTATTATTTTTACATAATCTGTAGCTTAACCCCATAGCTTCTGCTGCAGCTGTGCCTTCGTCTAAAAGAGATGCGTTCGCAATATCCATCCCTGTAAAATCTATTACCATCTGTTGAAAATTTAATAACATCTCAAGTCTTCCTTGAGCTACTTCAGGTTGGTATGGCGTGTACGAAGTATACCATCCTGGATTTTCTAAAATATTTCTTAGTATTACATAAGGAGTATAGGTTCCATAATAACCCATTCCAATAAAGCTTGAGAAAACTTTATTCTTTTTAGAAATGTTTTTTAATTTTCTAAGAGCTTTATATTCTGAATGAGGATCACCAATACTTAAATTTTCTTTTAAAATAATTTTTTCTGGCACTGTTTTAGAAATCAGTTCATCTAAACTTTTATAGCCCAATTCTTGAAGCATGACTTTTTGATCTTCTTTAGAAGTTCCTATATGTCTTTGAATAAAGTCTTTTTGCGCGTTTTTTAACATTTAACTATCATTCTCTTTTGTAAATTTATCATATTCTTCTTTATTCATTAAAGAGTTCATTTCTGATTTATCTTTAATGTTTAATTTAAAAAACCACGCTTGGTTTTCTGGGTCAGAATTAATTTTTGAAGGATCATCAACTATAGACTGATTACATTCAGTAATTTGTCCCGATACAGGTGTATAAATATCACTTGCCGCTTTGGTAGATTCTACTACGCCTGCATTGCCATTTTTTTCAACAGAAGAGCCATTTTCAGGCAACTCTACAAAAACAATATCTCCTAACATTTCTGCAGCATGTTTAGTTATTCCTATAGTTGCGGTATCGCCGTCTAATTTTATCCACTCATGTTCCTTAGAAAATTTAACTTCATTCATCTTTTACCTCACATAGTTTTTTTTATAAAAAGGAAGTTCAGCTATACTTGCTTCATGTTTTTTTCCCCTAACTTCCAAGAGGATTTTTGTTCCAGGTTTTGTAAAATCGCATTTTACATAACCCATAGCAATAGATCCATTCACACTAGGACCAAAAGTTCCGCTAGTTATTAACCCAATCTCATTTTTATCTTGAGAAAATATTTTTGTACCTTCTCTTGCAATAATTTTTCCTAGAGGTTTAATCCCCACTCGTAAACGAGATAGTTCTCCATTAATATTTGATTTAATTTTATTATATCCTAAAAATCCGCCTTCTTCTCTTCTTCTTTTTGAAATTGCCCATTTAAGATTTGCCTCTATTGGAGTGGTTGTTTCATTAATGTCATGTCCATACAAACATAAGCCCGCTTCTAGCCTTAAAGTATCTCTGGCTCCTAAACCTATTGGTTGTGCTCCTCCAGATACTAAAATTTTTGCAAGAGACTCTACTATTTTATTTGATAACGAAATTTCAAAACCATCTTCTCCTGTATATCCAGATCTTGTAATATAAATTTTATTTTCGTTGTAAGAAAAATCATCTCCATTCATAAACTTAAGGGATGAAACACCTTTAATTACACTTTCCAAAATTTCTGCAGCTTTAGGTCCTTGTAGCGCAATTAAAGATAAATCTTTATTTAATATAAGTTTGAATTTACCTCCAAGTGCATCTTTAATCATTTTATAGTCGTTTTCTTTACAGGCCGCGTTTAAAATTATGTTAAAACCTTTTTTTACCTTAGTGACTATTAGGTCATCATAAATGCCTCCGCTTTCATTTGTAAGAAAAGAATATTTAGATTGATTAAGTTTAATATTTTTTAAATCTATCGGAATAATTTTTTCTAGTAGTTTTTCTAGATCGGGGTTATCTTCTATAAAAAGTTGACCCATGTGGGACACATCGAATAAACCTGCTTTACTTCTTGTAATTTTATGTTCCTCTACAATCCCTGAAGTATATTGAACTGGCATTTGGAAGCCTGCAAATGGAACAAACTTTGCCCCAAGACTTTTGTGATACTCGTATAAAGCTGTTTTTTGTACTTCCATAATAACTTTTGCTTACCCCATCTGTCTTTTTACCTGAGAGATTTGCTCCTTCGGTGAGGCTTTGCCTGCTTTCCAGAGTTATTATGTGCGGTCCTTTTGCCTGAGAGTTTCCGGGGTGGTTGCTCCTTCGGCTAGAATCAAAAGCTCTTGTGTCGCTTAGCTTTTACTCATTCTCATCTCCCGCTAGTACTTCCTTAACACGCCCTCATCATAGCACAATCAATCGAGTTGTATCAATCTTTATTGTATTTAACTTTGATCACATTTGAGTCAAGAATCTGGTCTCAATGCTTTAAAACAAGGCAGTTTATAGAATAATTATTATTTTTTAAAATTTGAAAAAAACTCAAATAAGATTGCAAAAATAATTATTCCTCCGCCAGTAATAACACTTACTGGAGGTATTTCGTTTATAAATATCCACGCCCAAATCGGACCAAAAACTGCTTCTGTTAACATTAAAACCCCAACCACTGCGGCAGGTGTAGTTCGTGATCCTATGGTAATTAAAATAAATCCAAATCCAATTTGAAAAAAACCAGCTAAAAAAGATAAAAATAAGTCATGTAATGAAATTGATAATTTTCCTGCAACAAAATATCCAATTAAAGCAGCAAAAATACCAGCGCTAAATTGAGCTGGCACCATATCAATATCTGGATATTTTCGTACGATAATTATTAATATTGCAAAGGAAATGGGCATTAAAAACGCAACAATATTTCCTAAAATTTGGTCACCAGACTGTATTGATAAAGAGCTTCCAACTATAAGCAAAACACCTGACATGCCTAAAAGTATCGAAATAAAGGTTATTAAATTGATTTTTTCCTTTAAAAAAATATATCCAAAAAATGCCAAAAAAATTGTTTCCGTTGTAATAATAAAAAGAGTGTTTGCGACAGTAGTATAATACATTGCAAAAACATAAGCTGAGAAACCAATAGAAAGAAAAAGACCTGCTATAAAACCAGGAATACCAGATTTATAAAAGACCTTAAAAAAATTTTTTTTATAGGCAAAAATTAAATAAACAATTACAGTAATAGAAAAAAAGAATTGCCGCCAAAAAAGTATCTGCCACTCGTTGGCTCCTTCAAAAGATTTAACAATTATACCTCCAAAACTTAAACATAATGCTCCTAAAAAAATTAGGACTTTTCCAGGTACTTTATTTAAAAATGTCAATTTACCTCTTCAATATCTTTTATAATTTTTGAAATTTTTTTTTGTTTTTCATGATAAAGTTGTTCAGCTTCCTTCAGCTCTATACACTTAAATAATATACTTGTCCTTGGTTTTTTTTGTACTAATAAATCATAATCTACAGACGCAACATTAGCTATTTTAGGATAACCACCAATGGTTGGATGATCAGTTAATAGTACAATTGGTTGACCATCTTCAGGAACCTGAATGGCTCCTTTAATAATTCCTTCTGAGCGAATATTAGGATTAACAATATTTTTTAAAGCTGGTCCTTCAAGCCTCATCCCCATTCTATCTGTAAGATTAGTAACATTATAATTTTGTGATAAAAAATTTTTCTGACTATCTTTTGAAAAATATTGATATTGTGGTCCTTTTAAAACTCTAATTATATTTGAGCTCGATGAAGCGGGATGTATTAAAAAAATTTTTTTATCAGTATTTTCGTTTTTAATAAAAATATTATCTCCATTACCAATTTTTTTTCCTTCGTTGGGTCCAATTTTTCCTTTTATTAAAGTCGAAACACTATTACAAAAAGGTTTAAGATCAAAACCTCCTTTAACACTTAAATATCCATAAACAGATTCTTTAGTTGCCAGTATATCAATCGCGTCACCTTCTTCTAGGTTATAGCTTCTGTCGGTTTGTCCATCTATAGTTTTAGTATTTGAATAAATAATTTTAAATACAACATTTCCAGTAATTGCAATCTTCGTTCTTCCTTTAATTAATTTTAATAATGGACCTTGATATGCAAATTCAATCACGCCTTCTGTTTCTTTATTACCCAGTATCGCATTAACAAATGAAAAAGATTCATTGTCCATACATCCGCCCGCAGCTATACCTAAATGCTGTAAACCAAATCTACCTTTATCCTGATAGGTTGAATTAATCCCAGGTCTCAATACCTTAAAAAAACTATTACTCATTTTTAAAATTACCAAACTCCTTTTTAGAAATTGATTTAAACTTTACTGTATCTCCAGGTGATAGCAGGCATGGTCGAGATTCATCTTTATTGTTAAATACCTTTATTGGGGTCCTGCCAATAATATTCCAGCCTCCGGGACTTTCATATGGGTAAATATTGCAAAATTTTTCAACTATACCAACTGAACCTGCGGGGACTTTAACTCTTGGAGTTTCTAAACGATTTAGGTAAAGTTTAGAATCTAGATCTCCCATAAAAGGGTGGCCAGGAACAAAACCAACCATATAAATATAAAAAGTAGTTTGCGAGTGAATTTTTATTATATCATTTTTTTCTATTTTTAGTTTTTTACTAATATCTGTTAAATCCATTTCAAAGTCGTAGCAAATAGGAATGATCCATTTTTTTCTTTCAAGAATTAAATTTAATTTTGAAATATTTACGGAGTTTAAAAAATCAAAAATATTTTTTATATTAGTTATGTTTGGGTCAAAATTAATTATTAGTTTGTTGTAAGAAGGTGTACAATTTAATATTCCATGTATACGTCCTGTGACCACTTCTTTTCTTACATATTGGAATGTTTTTATTACATTGTTATTGATTAATTTACTTACTTCATTGCCAAAATCGCAAACTACGCCATTGTCTCCAATATTATTTAGTTTCATCAACATAAATTGATATAATATTTATTACTAATTATTAAATATACCAAGGATTTATAATGGAAATTAACATTAATTGTGACCTGGGCGAAAGTTCAAAATTTCATTCAACTGAAAATGATCCTCTGCTACTGAAAATTGTTAATTCTGCTAATGTAGCCTGTGGTTCTCATGCTGGTGATAAAGAAACTATGGAAAAAACCATAGAAATGTCAAAAAAAAATAAAGTAAGCATTGGAGCTCACCCCTCTTTTAATGATAAAGAAAATTTTGGAAGAAAAAGATTAAATTTATCATCTAAAGAAATTACAAACTTGATTATAGAACAAATAAATATAATTTCAGATATTGCAAATAGCAAAGAAATAAAAGTTACTCATGTAAAACCACACGGAGCACTTAATAATATGGCTTGTGAAGACTATGAGTTAGCAAAAACTATTTCGGAAGCAATAACAAAGGTTAATAAAGATTTAATATTTTTAGTGCCAACTGGCTCAGAAATAGAGAAAGCTGGCAATAAAATTGGGATGAAAATTGCAGCAGAAATATTTGCTGATAGAAATTATGAGGATAATGGAAATTTAGTATCTAGAACAAAGAAAAATGCAATGATAACAGATCCAAAAATTGCAAAACAACACGTTATTAAAATGGTACAAAACCAAGCAATAAATTGTTATTCGGGAAAACAAATTTCTTGTAAAATAGATTCAGTTTGTGTTCACGGAGATAGTGAAAACGCAGTAAACACTGCAAAACAAACTAGAGAGGGTCTTTTAAAATCTGGTGTGACTTTATTAGCATTAGATAGAATGAAAAAATTCATTTAGATATATTTTTAAATAAAATGAAAAAAAATATTAAAATTTTAATTATACTTTTAACCACATCTTTTTTTACTTTTAACTTAGTTTATGCAGCAGGAGGAGTTGGTGGAGATAATGATCAGGTAAGTTTATATAAACAAGGAAAAAAATTAGTGCAAAGAGCAAAAAAGCAGGAAAAAAAAAATAGAATTGAAAAAGCACAAAAGTTGTATTCAAAGGCATATAAAATATTTGAAAAAGCTTATGCAAAAAATAAAAAAAATCCAGATATCTTAAATTATTTAGGTTACACTTTAAGAAAAACTGGTAATTTAGAAAAAGCTGAAATGTATTACCTTAAAGGTTTAGAATTTGATGCTGGTCATTTAGGGATTAATGAATACTTGGGAGAGCTTTATGTTCAAACCAATAGGATTGATTTAGCTATAAAAAGACTTGATGTCCTTCAAGGTTGTGAATGCGAAGAATACAAAGAATTAAAAGAACTTATAGAAAATAAATAAAATGAAAGCCGTCAAATCTACGGAAATAGATTATTTATATAAAATATTTAAACCAGAGCTTTCTCCCAAAAAAATGTTGGAGCTTGGTGTTTTTGGTGGGTCATATTTTGAAGGCAAAGTAAAAGAATATCCTAAATCATGGTTTACGAAAGCGAAACTCAGTAAAACTTTTGATATTAAACAAAATTACTTTAAAGTTAGAGCGGGTTTATCAAGAGAACACTGGATGGAAAAAGGATGGATCTTTAAAGAAGATCCTTTAGGTTGGTTTCAGTGGTACTGCAGATTTGCAAAAGGAAGGCGAATTCCTCATATTGATGGCATTCAAATTAAAAGATGGAAAAACTTTACTAGACATGTGACTGCTATTAAAAATAACTGCGAGTCTGGTGATGTACACTGCAGAAGAAGACAGAGACAAGCAATCTTGCAATGGGCTTACAATCCTTTTATTTAATTGCTTAAAAAATCAATTTCACAATGAGCTAGATTGAAAATGCGATACTTAAAATAGTCATATTTTTATGATCTGGTTGCATTAGTTCGCTAATAGAAATATAAAATATATAAAGTGATAGAAGAGACCTTAGTATTTATTCAAATAGTATTTATCGACATTGTAATGGCCGCTGATAACGCCATTATTATTGGTATGGTCGCATCAAATTTTGCTCCAAAACATAGAAAACAGATAATTTTATGGGGTGTGTTTGCCGCGTTTTTATTCAGAGTTATTTTCGCTTTTTCTGCAACTTATTTATTTCAATTTGCTTTTATTAAACTTATTGGAGGGGTTCTTTTATTATGGATTGTAAATGGACTAAGACAAGATTTATTTGATACAAAAAAAATAAAATCGCCAACAAAACAGTCCAAGGAACCTTCTTTTATGAGTGGAGTCTATAAAGTTCTAATTGCAGATATAACTATTAGTTTTGATAACGTTCTTGGTGTAGCTGGTGCAGCGAAAGATCATTATTTCTTATTAATTTTTGGTTTATTTTTATCTGTTGTTCTTATCGGAGTAGCAGCGTCCTATTTTGCAAAATACATTAAAGATCATCAATGGGTAGGTTATGTGGGTCTTGCTGTAATTTTATTAATTGCTATTCAATTAATTATTAGCGGCTTAATAGGTTATGGAGTAATAACAATTAACGAACCTTTTGCTTCTTGGTTTTAAATATAAATTTTATTAAAATATTGTTTTCTTAGAAATAGAAAGATTTCTTAAATTAGATTTAACTTCAATATTAAGTTTGTGTAATTCAGATTTACCTAACTCCCTTAAACTTTGAACGTTATTTAAAAATCTCTCAGATTCCTTATAATCAATAATATTTTCTGTAAGCGTTTTAAATTTATTAATATAGTCTTCCCTTTTAAAAGATCTATTTCCGTTAGGGTGAGCGTCTGCAACTCCTAGTTTAGATTTAATTTTTGATCCATCTTGCATTAGTATTATAACCTCTCCTCCAAAACATTTTTTTGCAGGATTTGGGTCATGATATTTTCTTGTCCATTTTTTGTCTTCATAAGTCACTATTTTTTTCCATAAATCAATTGTACTTTTTTTATTAGCTCTTTGGGGGGTATAAGAATCAATATGATGCCAATCTCCATCTTCTAGAGCGACTGCAAAGATATACATAATTGAATGGTCTAAAGTTTCTCTAGAAGCATTTGGATCCATTTTTTGAGGATCTTTTGCTCCTGTTCCAATTACATTGTGCGTGTGGTGGCTGGTAAAAATTTTAATTTTTTTAATATTAGAAATATCTTTAATTTTTTTATTTAAGTTTCTAGCCAAATCTATCAAAGCTTGTGATTGGTATTCTGCAGAATACTCTTTTGTATAAGTCTCTAATATAGCTTTTTTTTCTTCATCAATATCTGGTAATGGGACAATATACTTTGCTTTTTTGCCAGACAACACACGAGCAATTACGCTGTCCTCACCTTCATATATTGGACTTGGAGATCCTTCTCCTCTCATTGCTCTATCTACCGCCTCAATAGATAATTTTCCTGCGTGTGAAGGTGCAAAAGCTTTCCAGCTAGAGATTTCTCCTTTTCTTGATTGTCTTGTTGAAATAGTTGTATGTAGTGCTTGTTGTATTGATTGATATATTATTTCTGTATCAAGCTTTAATAATGATCCAAGACCAGAAGCAACGCTAGGTCCTAAATGTGCGATGTGATCAATTTTATGTTCGTGAAGACATATTCCTTTAACTAAATTTACCTGAACTTCATAAGCTGTGATGATGCCTCTTATTAAATCTTTTCCTGATAACTTTTTTTGCTGTGCTACTGCTAGAATAGGAGGAATATTGTCGCCTGGGTGACTGTAGTCAGCAGCTAGAAATGTATCATGGAAATCTAATTCTCTAACAGCTGTTCCGTTGGCCCACGCAGCCCATTCACAATGAAATCTTTGGTTTGAATTTATTCCAAATAATGTTGCTCCATTTTCTCTTGGATGCGCTAGGGCCATATCCCTTGCAGAAGTTACGGGTTTTCTTTCTATTGATGCTATAGCAACAGCTGCATTATCAATCATTCTATTAATAACCATATCAACTGCTTTTTCATTTAAGGGAGCATTATCGGAAGCTATTTCAGCAATCTTCCATGCTAATTGATCTTCTTTTTTTAGCCCCGATTTAGAAGAGTATACTTTAACTTTAATATTTCTCAATTTCTTTTTCTTTCTTGCAGCATGTTTCTTAAAACATACTGGAGAATTCCTCCGTGCTTATAATATTCAATTTCGTTTGCGGTATCAATTCTACATAATAGTTTAATTGTTTTAGTCGTTCCATCTGTATACTTGATTTCGCAATTTACATCATCTCTGGGTCTCAATCCTTTCTCTATATTTATAATAGTGAATAGTTCTGAGCCTTTTATACTTAATTTTTTTCTATCAAAACCTTCTTGAAATTGTAGAGGAAGTATTCCCATGCCAATTAAATTTGAACGATGTATCCTTTCGTAGCTTTCAGCTATTACTGCTTTTACGCCTAGTAATTTTGTTCCTTTTGCGGCCCAGTCTCGAGAAGAACCTGTTCCATACTCTTTTCCAGCAACAACGATCAAATCAGTACCTCTCTTTTTATATTCAATGGCCGCTTCATATACACTAACAACTTTTTCTTCAGGATATATTTTGGTAAAGCCTCCTTCGGTATCAGAGGTTATTTCATTTCTTATTCTTATATTCCCAAAAGTTCCCCTCATCATAACTTCATGGTTTCCTCTTCTTGCTCCATATGAATTAAAATCTTTTTCTTGTACTTGACGTTCCATAAAATAATCACCAGTTGGACTGTCTTTTTTAATAGAACCGGCGGGAGAGATATGATCAGTTGTAACAGTATCTCCCAAGATTAAAAGTGGTCTCGCATCATAAATTTTTTTAAAACCCTCAGGTTTATCTGACATATTTTCAAAAAAAGGTGGTTTTTTTACATATGTAGAAGTTTCATCCCAATTATAAATACTGCTATCGATAGTTTTAATATCTTTCCAGTCTTTAGGTCCTTCAAATATATTTGAATATCTTTTAATAAACATGTCGGCATTTATTGATGTTAAAATTAAATCTTGTATTTCTTTGTTAGTTGGCCAAATATCTTTTAAGAAAATTGGTTTACCATCCTTTGTATTTCCTAAAGGCTCTTTATATAAATCTATATTCATAGATCCGGCTAAGGCGTATGCCACTACTAACGGTGGAGAAGCTAAATAATTTGCTTTGACATCTGGATTTATTCTGCCTTCAAAATTTCTGTTTCCTGATAATACAGAAACTGCATATAAGTTTCCTTTTTTTATAGCTTCTGTTATGTTTTGATCAAGAGGTCCAGAATTACCTATACATGTGGTGCAGCCATAACCAACAAGGTTAAATCCCAATTCGTCTAAATATATATTTAATCCTGCTTTCTCAAGATAATCTGTAACAACTTGAGATCCTGGTGCTAGCGAGGTTTTGACCCAAGGTTTAACTGTTAATCCTTTTTCTATTGCTTTTTTAGCAAGCAATCCCGCTCCAATTAAAACGCTTGGATTAGATGTGTTAGTACAAGATGTTATCGCTGCAATAACAACATCGCCATCTTTTAGTTTAAAGTTTTTTCCAGAAACCAATTCCTCTTTTAAAGATTCTCTTTTTGTGTTTTCTCTAAAGCTTTTTGAAAATAATTCTGACGATTCAGTTAACAAAACTTTATCTTGAGGTCTTTTTGGTCCAGCAATACTTGGAACAACTTTTGACATATCTAACTCTAAAGTGTCTGAAAATTCGATGTTATTATCTGCCCACAAACCTTGTTCTTTTGCATAATTTTCAACAAGAGAAATAGTGTGATTGTCTCTTCCTGAAAATTGTAAATATTTTATAGTTTCTTCATCAACGGGGAAAAAACCACAAGTAGCACCATATTCAGGAGCCATATTCGCGATTGTGGCTCGATCAGCTAATGAAAGGCTCTTTAGGCCACTGCCATAAAATTCTACAAATTTTCCAACAACTCCTTTTTTTCTTAATAATTGAACAATAGTAAGAACTAAGTCAGTTGCTGTTGTTCCTTCAGTTAATTTGCTATTAAGTTTAAATCCAATTACTTCAGGTATTAACATTGATATTGGTTGTCCTAACATTGCTGCTTCAGCTTCTATACCGCCCACTCCCCATCCAAGAACCGAAAGGCTATTTACCATCGTAGTGTGACTGTCTGTTCCAACAAGAGTATCCGGGTATGCGTAAATATTTCCTTCACTTTCAGACGTCCAAACAACTTTTGATAAGTATTCAAGATTAACTTGATGGCATATTCCGGTTCCAGGTGGCACTACTCTAAAATTATCAAATGCTTTCTGACCCCATTTTAAAAAAGAATATCTCTCTCGGTTTCTTAAAAATTCTTTTTCAACATTTTTTTTAAAAGAATCCTTCGATGCATAAGCATCTACCATTACAGAATGATCAATAACCAAATCAACACTGGAAAGAGGGTTAATTTTATTTGGATCTTTTTTTTTAGACTTTACTTCATCACGCATAGCTGCAAGATCTGCAACAGCAGGTATTCCCGTGTAGTCCTGCATCAAGACTCTAGCTGGTCTATAAGCAATTTCAGTATTAGATTTTTTTTCTTTAAGCCAATTTTTTATTGCTATTATCTGTTCTGTTTTAACAGTTTGATTATCTTCAAATCTTAATAGATTTTCTAATAATACTTTTAAAGATTTGGGCAACTTAGAAATTCCAGCTAATCCTGATTTCTCAGCTTCCTTTAGGCTGAATATACTATAAGTTTTATTATCAACTATTATTTTTTTTATAGATTTGAATGAATCATTACTATTTATTTTCATATTTTTAAATAAATAAGCATAACACAAACAATTAATGAAATGGACATTGAGTAATTAAATTTTTGTATAAATTTCTTATTTTGCACAAATCGTCTGAGAAATTTTCCCAATAAACACCAACTTGTTATACTTGCTACCGCACAAACAAAGGATACCGCAATAACAATCGCTGAATGATAGAAATAGTTTTCTCCTAATTCTACAAAGAGGGATATACTCGTTATTGCTGCAAATACTCCTTTTGGATTTATAAATTGAAAAATAAATGTATCGATAAATTTAACGGGATTTTTTATAATTTTTTCTTTAATATTACTTTGAAAAGAAATTTTATAAGCTAAATAAATTAAAAATATTGAACCAATAATTTTTATAATCGTTTTAAATATTGGATATGCGCTGAATATTATATTTAATCCACCAGCTGCTAAAGTTATAAGGATAGTATAACCAAACGTCACTCCTAAGATTAATGGTAAAGATTTTTTTATTCCAAAATTAAAACCTGAATAAGATCCTATAATATTATTTGGACCAGGAGTAAATGCAGCTGCAACACTGAAAAATATTAAAGGAATTAACTGAGAATACATTGTGATGATGGTTTAAGCTATTTCTAAACCATTTTCAACTTTTTGAGAAGGATGAACTAAAACAACTTTTCCATCTTTTTCTATAGCACCTAAAACAAGAACTTCAGAAACTATTCCAGCTATATTTTTTTTTGGAAAATTACAAACTCCTATTACTTGTTTCCCAACTAAATTTTGGTCATTGTAGTAATGAGTAATTTGCGCTGAAGATATTTTGACGCCTATTTCTCCACCAAAATCAACCTCAATAACTAATGATGGTTTTCTTGCTTTTTCATTTTTTTTAATGCTAAGGACCGTCCCAACTTTAATCTCTATTTTGGTATAATCTTCAAAGGTTATTTCTTGTTTCATAGGAATAATGTATAATATTTTTTTATTAAAATGACCATGGAAAATAAGATAATCGAAGAAGCCTTTCCTCAAACATTAAAGATTCTGTCGGAATTAATAAAGTTTCAAACAGTATCTGGCTCTTCTAATATTGGGTTAATCGAATATTGTGAAAAAAAGTTAAGCAAATTGGGGGCAGAGTCTTTTAAAACTTTTGATAAAAAAAAATTAAGAGCCAATTTATTTTCAACAATAAGCGGTAAAAAAAAAATTAATGGAGGTGGAATAATATTATCTGGTCACACAGATGTAGTTCCCGCATCAGAACAAGATTGGGTCTCTAATCCATATATTGCCACTGAAAGAGATAATAAAGTTTTTGGAAGAGGCTCTTGTGATATGAAAGGATTTATTGCATGTACCTTAGCATTAGCTCCTTATTTTGCTAAACAAGATTTAAAAAAACCGATTCATTTTTCTTATACTTATGATGAGGAAACTGCCTGCCAAGGCGCTCCAGTAATGTTGAAAGAATTAAAAAATAGAAAAATTAATTGTTCTGTGTGCATAATTGGAGAGCCTACAAATATGAAAGCTATTCAAGCTCATAAAGGTTGCTATGAATATTCTACACATTTTTCAGGATTAGCCGGACATGGATCTGCTCCCGACAAAGGTGTTAACACCATTGAATATGCCACAAGATTTATAAATAAGCTTGTGGAACTTAGAAAAGAGTTAAAAGACCGCAAGCCAAAAAATTCAGTTTTCATTCCACCTTACACAACTTTACAAATTGGAAGAATTAGAGGTGGAATTGCGAGAAATGTAATAGCAGATCAATGCACTGTTGATTGGGAGTTAAGACCAATTGTCTTTGAAGATGGTGAGTTTATTAATAAAATAATGGATAACTTTGTTAAAGATGTTTTGTTGCCTGAAATGAAAAAAACTTATTCAGAGTCTAATATTAAAAAAGAAATTATTGGTGAAATCGTCGGATTTAAAAAGGAAGAAAAATCTGAAGCCGTAAATTTAATTTGTAATTTAACTGGAGACAATTCAAGAAATGTTGTTTCGTTTGGAACTGAAGCTGGTTTATTTCAAGAGCTTGGCATTAGTACTGTAGTGTGTGGCCCAGGTTCCATTGAGCAAGCTCATAAAATAGATGAGTATGTAAGTTTTGATGAATTAAAGAGTTGTCTAAAAATGTTGATTAATCTTAAAGATCAGATAAGTAATTAAGCAGGATTTTTTGCAAAAAGATTTGTTAACTCATAAACAATTGTAGCTGCTGCAAGAGATGTTAACTCCGCATGATCATAAGCGGGTGAAACCTCAACAACATCAGCAGATATTAAATTTAATCCTGCTAAACCACGAAGTACATTGAGCATTTCTCTTGTTGTCATTCCGCCAATTTCCGGCGTACCTGTACCTGGAGCGTGAGATGGATCCAATACATCAATGTCTATTGACAAATAAAGAGGATTATTGCCCACTCTGTCTCTTATTCTTTTTACAATTTTATCAATCCCTTCAGATTGAAACTCATCACAATGAATAATTTTAAATCCAAAATCAGCATCATTTTTTAAATCTTCTCTACTATATAGCGGTCCTCTAATACCTACGTGCATTGAAGCGTTGTCTAAAAATAAATTTTCTTCTCTAGCTCTTCTAAAAGGAGTGCCGTGTGTATAAGGGGCTCCAAAATATGTATCCCAAGTATCTAAGTGTGCATCAAAATGCACCAACGCCACAGGCCCATTGTTTATTTTGTATGGCGATGATGAAATAAAATTAGGAAAAGCGACTTTAAAAAACCTTGAAACCGGAAATGAGAGTTCTATTAAAACTGAAGATTTAGCAAATGAAATCAAAAAATTACTCTGAAAATATAATAAAAGTTTTTAAGAAAGGTGGCTTTGTTTTATCAGAACCAGACGTTCTTTTAGATTCGGATTATATTATTCAAAGATCGGGCGAAAGTTTTAGAAAGTTAATGCTTACTTTTGAGGATGATACTGGAAAAAACATGTGTCTAAGACCAGATTTGACTATTGCTTCCTGTATAAAATATTTAAAAGAGAGTCCTAAAGAAAATGCAAAAATTTTTTATTCAGGTCAAGCCTACAGAAGATCAAATAATAAAAAAGATAAAATTATTAATGATCAGCTAGGGATAGAGATTCTAGGTTCTAAAAATAAATCTACCGATGATTTAAAAGTTTTAAAAATAATTAATAGTTCAATTGAAAAAATAAAAATAAAAAATACCTCAATCAAGGTGGGGGATGTAAGTTTATTTCAAAAGTTAATCGAGTCTTTAAAAATCCCAGAAAGATGGAAGATGAGACTAAAAAGACATTTTTGGAGACCTCAATATTTTGAAGACCTACTTAATAGACTCGAAACCAATTCTGACGTAGATCCTGTTGCAGTTGATTTAGATAAAAAAAAATTTTCTGAAATGAAAAATCTTGATCAAAGTAAAAAAATTGCAAACCGTAATGTTTCTGAAATTTTGCTTAGATTTGATAGAAAAATAAAAGACCCAAGATTATTTGGAGAAAATAAAAAAATCGTGAAAATTATTAGGGAATATTTAAAAATCAATTGCTCAATTGAGAATCTAGACAAAACTTTAAAAAGTTTCGTTAAAAAAAATAATTTAAACAATAGTGTTTTAAAAGATTTATCAACTATAAACAATTTGTCAAAAATCAATTCTAAAACAACATTTTCAACAAACTTTGGTAGAGATATTGAGTATTATACTGGAATAGTATTTGAGATATACAACTCCTCAAAAAGGGAAATAGCAAGGGGCGGAAGATACGATGGTTTATTGAAAAGTTTAGGGTCCAAAAAAAATATTTCGGCAGTTGGAGCTGCAATTAATTTAAATAATTTGAAAACATGAAAAATTTAATATCCATAGGCTTGCCAAGTAAAGGCAGATTAAAAGAAGGTTCAATAGATTTTTTTGGAAAAAATAATTTAAAACTAACCTCTAATGGAGGGGAAAGAAATTATTTTGCTAGAATTGAGAATTTTCCTAATATTAAAATTATTTATCTGCATGCAAAAGAAATCATACAAAGACTTGGCGATGGTACACTCGACATAGGAATATCAGGTCTAGATCTTTTAAATGAATCTCCAATCAACTTACGGAAAAAAATCGAGGTTAATAAAAAATTAAATTTTGGCATGGCAAATCTTGTAATTGCTATTCCTGATGATTGGATGGATGTTCAAACTGTTGCTGATTTAGAAGAAGTGTCTTTTGACTTTAGAGATAAAAAAAATACTAGATTGCGTGTTGCAACTAAATATCCGAATTTAACTAATACTTTTCTTGTTTCAAAAGGAGTAACGCAATACAAGCTTGTTTCTAGCCTTGGCGCCACAGAAACGTATCCATTTATTGGATCATCGGAGATCATAACAGATATAACTTCGAGTGGAAAAACTTTAAAAGATAATAACCTTAGGATTCTTAAAGATGGGTTGATTTTAAAATCACAAGCGTGTGTATTGTTTTCAAAAAAAAAGGCCGCAAAAGTGCAGCCTTTTTTAAATTCATTAAACTGAATGAGATTACATTCCCATACCACCCATACCGCCCATACCGCCCATACCACCAGGAGGCATAGCAGGACCACCAGAATCTTTTTCGTCTGGTTTGTCAGCTATCATAGCTTCGGTTGTTATTAATAATCCAGATATTGAAGCAGCGTCTTGTAACGCTGTTCTTACAACTTTAGTTGGATCTATAATTCCTTTTGCAAACATATCACAATACTCTTCATTTTGAGCATCATAACCTTGAGAATGTTTGTTACCCTCTAAGAGTTTTCCAACTATTACAGAGCCATCAACTCCTGCATTCGCAGTAATTTGTCTTATAGGAGCTTCCAAAGCTTTTCTTAGTATATCAACTCCAGCTTTTTGATCTGCCCCTTTAGATTTTACTTTATCTAAATCTTGAGCAGCATAAAGCAATGCACATCCACCACCAACAACAACTCCTTCTTCTACGGCTGCTCTTGTTGCATTAAGTGCATCCTCTACTCTATCTTTTCTCTCTTTGACTTCCACTTCTGTTGCTCCGCCGACTTTAATAACAGCAACTCCTCCGGCAAGTTTAGCCAATCTTTCTTGAAGTTTTTCTTTATCATAATCAGAAGTTGTTTCATCTACTTGCTGTCTTATTTGATTGCACCTTGCTTCAATATCTGATTTTTTCCCAGATCCTGCTACAATAGTACTATTATCTTTATCAATTTTTACTTTTTTACAAGAGCCAAGATCATTTATTTTTACGCTCTCAAGCTTTATTCCTATATCTTCTGATATTACTTGACCGCCAGTTAATATTGCCAGGTCATCTAACATTGCTTTTCTTCTATCTCCAAATCCTGGAGCTTTAACAGCAACCACTTTTAAACCACCTCTAAGTTTGTTAACCACTAAGGTTGCTAAAGCTTCACCCTCAACATCTTCAGAAATTATCATAAGAGATCTTCCTGCTTGAACAACGGATTCTAATAATGGAACCATTGGTTGTAAGTTTGTTAATTTTTTTTCATGTAATAAAATAAGTGGATTCTCTAGTTCTGTTGTCATTTTATCAGCATTAGTTATAAAGTAAGGTGAGAGATAACCTCTATCAAACTGCATTCCTTCAACAACATCTAATTCTGTTTCTATCCCTTTAGCTTCTTCTACAGTTATCACTCCTTCATTTCCCACTTTTTGCATGGCTTTTGAAATCATATCTCCGATTTCTTTTTCACCATTAGCCGAAATTGTTCCTACCTGAGCTACTTCATCACTGCTTTTAACTTTTTTTGAAGATGCTTTTAATTTTTCGATAACATGAGCCACAGCATTTTCAAGTCCACGCTTAACATCCATTGGATTCATTCCTGCTGTAACGTATTTAATTCCCTCTCTTACTATTGATTGAGCAAGAATAGTAGCTGTTGTAGTTCCGTCACCAGCTTCATCATTTGTTTTGCTGGCCACTTCTTTGACCATTTGAGCTCCCATATTTTCAAATTTATCTTCAAGGTCGATTTCTTTAGCAACGGTCACGCCATCTTTAGTTGTTCTCGGCGCACCATATGATTTATCTAAAACTACATTTCTACCTTTGGGCCCCAGCGTTACTTTCACTGCATTTGCTAGCTTATCAACACCTATCATCATTTTAGTTCTTGCTTCTGTATCGAATTTTATTATTTTTGCCATTTTATTATTTTCCTTTTGTAATTCCCATAATGTCAGATTCTTTCATTATGCTATATTCTTTAAGATCAATTTTTACTTCAGTTCCTGACCATTTTCCAAATAGAACTATGTCTCCAACTTTAACGTCCATTGGCAACACTTTTCCATCTTCAGTTCTGGCACCCGATCCTGTAGCTACCACTTTACCTTCTTGCGGTTTTTCTTTAGCCGTATCAGGTATGATTATTCCGCCTGCTGTTTTTTCGTCACTATCTAAAACTTCGATTAAAACACGATCGTGTAAAGGTTTAAATTTCATAATGATTTTACTCCTAATTTTTATGTTTGATATATAGTACTGGATACACAAATTTCAATACCCTTATTAAAAAAAAATGATTTATAGTAAAAATTTGCCAAAATAGTGTATTTTTGGTGTCTGTTAAGCTAATCATTAACAAAACAATGCAAACAAAGTTTATAAAAGGTTTAAATCAAGTCCAAAGCAAATATAACACTTTTTTTATAGATTTGTGGGGAGTTATCCATAATGGAGTACAAGTTTATCCTGATGCTATTAAAGTATTAGAAAACTTAAATAAACTAAATAAACGTTTTGTTTTAATGTCCAACGCTCCGAGACCATCAAAAAACGTTCAAGGCTTTTTGTCAAAATTAAATATTAATAAAAATTTAGTTAAAAATGTGTTTACGTCAGGGGAGGCGGCGTTAAAGAGTTTAAAAGAAAATAAATATGGAATTTTTTTTTATCACCTCGGTCCAAAAAGAGACAGTGGATTATACAGTGGATTTGAAAAAAATAAAAAAAACATAGAAAAGGCAGATTTTATATTGTGTACAGGTTTTCTAGATGATCATGAAGATTCGCTAGAATATTATAAAAATTTATTAAAAAAAAACATTAACCTTCAAATGATTTGTACCAATCCGGACTTGAGTGTGCACCGCGGGAAAAAAAAAGAATATTGCGCAGGAACCTTGGCTGAAATTTTTAAACAATTAGGAGGTAAAGTTATTTATTTTGGTAAACCTTATCCAGAAATATATAATTTTTGTAGAAATAAAAATGAGAAAGTACTTGTCATTGGAGATAATATTAGAACTGACATTAAAGGAGCAAATAATATGAAATTTGACTCATTGTTTATTACTAATGGAATTCATAAAGATGAATTCTTAAATTCTGAATATAAAAATTATGATAAAATTTTAGAAAAATACAAAACTAAAACAGATTATTATCAGAAAAAACTAGTCTGGTGAATATATGAAAATTTTTAGCAAATTAGAGATTTCAAAAAATT
>CAJQSJ010000015.1 GCA_905612535.1 uncultured Pelagibacteraceae bacterium
CCTAGAGCATTTGAGAGGCGTTATTGGTTTGCGTGGATATGCTCAAAAAGATCCTTTGGAAGAATTTAAAAGAGAATCTTTTAAATTATTCGAAGAACTGCTTTATAAAATAAAAATTGATTTTATAACTTTTTTGAATAATCTTGAGATTGCTAATAAAGAAAGATTGAAGGAAGAAAAAAAAGATGTCCCAAAAAACCCACCAAGGAAAATGAAAAGAAATGAGCCGTGTTTTTGTGGGTCAGATAAAAAATTCAAATATTGCCATGGCGCCTTATAAAAATTTATTAAAAATAAATATTATCGATAGTAAAATTACAAAAGTAAAAAGTAATTTTTTTTTATTTTTTAAATAGTTAAAACTAAGTAATTTAAAGTAATTATATTTTTTTGTTATATTTTGATCGGTAGTTAAAAATTCCACGAAACTTTTTTGTTTTCCAATTGTTAAAAATTTATTTTTCCTTTGTTCATAAATTTCTTCTTTGCTGTAATTGGAAAATTCTTCTAAATATTTTTTTAAAACTGCTTTTGCAGATAATATAGACTGTTCTTTATTTCGATGAGCTCCACCAAGAGGTTCTGGAATAACTTCATCTATAATCCCCATCCGTAAAAGTTCACTAGCATTTAACTTCATCGCTTTTGCTGCTTCAGGAGACTTGCTTGGATCTCTCCATAATATAGAGGCACAACCTTCCGGAGATATTACGGAATATATTGCATTTTCATACATTAAAACTTTATTTGCTGATGCTAAAGCTATTGCTCCACCGGATCCTCCTTCGCCTATAATAATGGAGATAATCGGTACTGTTAGTGACAAGCAACATTCTATAGATTTTGCTATTGCTTCTGCCTGACCTCTTTGCTCCGCTCCAATTCCTGGGTAAGCGCCCGGCGTATCAACAAAAGATATTACTGGTATGTTAAATTTATTTGCGATCTTCATTAACCTTATGCATTTTCTATAACCCTCAGGTCTCATCATCCCAAAGTTTCTTTTAAGTCTGGAGTTTAAATCATCGCCCTTTTCTTGCCCCAAAACTAAAACAGATTTATTTTCAAATTTTGCAAAACCCGCAATGATAGCTTCATCGTCGCCGAATTTTCGGTCTCCAGATAAATTAATAAAATCTGTAAACAAATTTTCTATAAAAAATTTAGCTTTTGGTCTAGATTCATGTCTAGCAACCTGCGTCTTTTGCCAATCATTTAAATTTGCGTATGATACTTTGAGCTTATTATCAATTTCAGCTTGGATTTCTGATATTTTTTTAGTGTCTACCTCTGAAATTCCCTCTACATTAAAAGGGTCTTTCAACTTTTCTATTTCATCTTCTAAAACTTTAATATCTTTTTCAAAATCTAAATAATTTTTCATTTATTATGTTATTATATATATGATACTACAGAAATATGGCAAAAAAATACGTTTTGGTGGGTAGGCTATCTATTGCTTCTGAATTGTTAGATTTTGTTAATAATTCGCTTTTACCAGGCACTGGCGTTACTAAAAAAAAATTCTGGAATGGTTTAGACAAATGCTCACATGAACTTGCGTCTAAAAATAAAAACCTTCTAGAATTTAGAGAAATTCTACAAAAAAAAATTGATATTTGGCATAGAGACAAAAAAGGTAAAAAAAACAACATTAAAAAATATTCAAATTTTTTAAAAGATATTGGATATTTAAAAAAAGAAGGAAAAAAATTTCAAATACAAACTAAAAATGTAGATAGTGAAATTTCTACTATTGCGGGACCGCAACTTGTTGTTCCGGTAATGAATGCGCGATACGCTTTGAATGCTGCTAACGCAAGATGGGGAAGTTTGTATAATGCTTTGTATGGAACTGACGTAATTCCAGAAACTAATGGAGCAGAGAGAGGGGAGAAATACAATTATATAAGAGGTAAAAAGGTAATAAAGTATGCTCGAGAAATCTTAGATCAATATATTCCTCTTCAAAAGGGTAGTTGGAAAAAACTTTTAACAATTCCTAAAGTAGAAAATAATAAATTAAACTTAAAATTAAAAAATCCTAAACAATTTTTAGGATATACTAAAAAATCAAATAAATTAAGCTCACTTTTATTTGTAAACAATAATCTTCATATAGATATTACGTTTGATCCAGATGGTGCACTTGAGGTTTTTAATCCCGAAGGAAATCAAGACAAATCTGCAATACATGATGTAATTTTAGAATCGGCTATAACAACAATTATGGATCACGAAGACTCTGTTGCTTCAGTAGATGCCGAAGACAAAGTTCTTGGATACAAAAATTGGCTCGGATTAATGAAAGGCAATCTACAAGTTGAAATACAAAAAAAGGGGGAAAGAATTATAAGACAACTAAACAATGATCGAGAGTACATTTCTTCCGAAGGTAATAGAATTAAATTGCATGGTAGAGCTTTAATGTTAAATCGAAATGTAGGTCATTTAATGACTAATTCTTCTATTTTATTGAAAGATGGCTCCGAAATACCAGAAGGAATAATGGATGCGTTTATAACAACTGCTGCAGCAATTCATGATTTTAAAAAGCAAGGAAATTCAAAAACAAATTCTGTTTATATTGTTAAGCCAAAAATGCATGGGCCTGACGAAGTTGCATTTACCAATTTAATATTTGAAAAAGTTGAGAAATTTTTAGGACTAAAAAAATATACAATTAAGATTGGTATAATGGATGAGGAAAGAAGAACAACAGTAAACTTAAAAGAATGTATAAGAGCAGTAAAAAATAGAGTTGTTTTTATTAATACTGGTTTTTTAGACCGTACTGGTGATGAAATACATACCTCAATGGAGGCAGGACCGATGATAAAAAAAGGAGATATGAAATCTTCAAAATGGATTTCATCATATGAAAATAATAATGTTGATGTTGGTTTAGGTTGTGGATTTTCAAAAGTAGCTCAAATTGGAAAAGGGATGTGGGCTGCGCCAGACAAAATGGCAGATATGGTCGCAGAAAAAGTTAATCATCCTAAATCTGGTGCTAATTGTGCTTGGGTTCCTTCACCAACCGCAGCTACACTCCATGTTTTACACTATCATGAGATAGATGTTTTTGTTAAACAAAAAGAATTAAAGAAAAGAATACCTGCAAAAATTAATGATATTCTTGAAATTCCAATCGCAAAGAAACCAAATTGGTCAACAAAAGAGATTGCCAAGGAATTAGAAAATAATGCTCAAGGTATTTTGGGTTATGTAGTGAGATGGATTGACCAGGGTGTTGGTTGTTCAAAAGTTCCTGATATAAATAATGTAGGTTTGATGGAAGATAGAGCTACATTGAGAATTTCATCACAACATATTGCTAATTGGCTACATCATGGAATTTGTAGTAAAGAACAAGTATTAAAAACAATGAAAACAATGGCAAAAATTGTAGACAAGCAAAATATTAAAGATCCAGCTTTAAAAGGTTATAATGCTTATAGAACTATGTCAGATAATTATGAAAAATCTATTGCTTTTAAGGCCGCTTGTGAGCTGGTTTTCTATGGAAGAAACCAACCATCAGGATACACTGAGCCTATTTTACACTTAAATAGATTATTAAAAAAAATCTAGTCGCTAACTACGGGACCTCTATTTTTAAATGCTGAGAATAATGTTCCATCATCTAAATATTCTATTTCTCCTCCTACCGGCAGTCCTTGTGCAAGTTTTGAAAGCTTAACCTGTGTATTTTTTAAACTATCCTGAATATAATGTGCGGTAGTTTGGCCTTCAATTGTAGCGCTTGTTGCTAAAATAACTTCTTTAACATTATTTTTTTTAACTCTATCAATTAAAGTTGAAATTAAAACTCCATCATTTTTTTGGCTTTCTAAAGAAGGAAGTGTTCCTCCTAATATATGGTAGTTCCCTTTATAAATGCCTGTATTTTGTATAACCCACATATCTGCAATATTTTCTACAACACAAATTTGGTCATAATTATTTTTAGAACACGCGCAATCTGATTCTGTTAATTTTAAATTGCCACAGATTTTACATCTGACTACATTTTTATAAATTTTAGCCAATGTATTTGCTAATGGCTTTATTAACTCTTCTCTATTGTTTATTAACTTTAATACTATTCTTTTTGCGGATTTAGGTCCCAACCCAGGAAATTTAGAAATTATTTTAATTAAATCTTCTATTTCTTTAATATTATTATTCGACATATTTATCCTTGAAATGGAAATTTAAATCCTGGCGGCATACCAATGCCTCCAGTAGCTTTTGAAATTTCTTCAGAAGTCTTTTGTTTAAGTTTTGTTTTTGCATTATTATGAGCCGCAACAATAAGATCTTCTATAATTTCTTTTGGTTCATTTAGCAAAGAGTCTTCAATGAAAATATTTTTTAATTCTCCATCTCCAGTCATAATTGCTTTAACTTTGTCCCCTCCAGACACTCCTTCTACCTCTATTTTTTTAAGAGACTCTTGTGCCTCTTTCATTTTTTCTTGCATTTGTTTTGCTTGGGATAATAAATTTGTAAAATCTGTCATTATTTATTATTTTTGTTAATATCTACTAATTCTGCATCGTCAAAAGTAGCTTTGAGTAATTTATAAACTTCTTCGTTCTTTCCCTTTTCTAATAATTCTATTTTTTTTATTTTACTTTGTTCTAAAAACGATTTTTGCCCAAGTTCTTTGGTTAGACTTATTATCCAGCGTTTTCCGGTCCAATCTAATAGCTTTTCGGATAAATTCCTTACGAAATTTTTGTTTAATTTTTCATTAAAAGCTATATCTATTTTTCCTGGAGAAAACTTAATTAAATTAACATTTCTTTCTAAATCATATTTTAACTCAATTTCTTTTTTTTTGGATGATAAATTTACTAATTCTTCAAATGAAGCAATATTTTCATCTGTTATTTTTTTTCTACTTATTTGTTCTGAGGTTTCAATTTCTAATTTCGTTTGAGTGGTATTTTTAATTTGTTCTTTAGAAATGTTATTTTTTTCTAAATTTTCATTTTCTATAATAACTTTTTTATTTTCTATTGCATTCTCAATTTCACTATTCTCTGTTATATTATTTTTAGATATTGAGTCTAAAATTGATTGATACGACGGAATGTCTTTTAAATGAATTAATCTCATAATTATCATTTCTATTGATATAATTTGATTTGAAACTATTGATAATTCTTTTATGCCTTCCAAAATAAATTGCCAAAAAACTACTAGTGTAGATGTGCTTATAACTTTAGTTTCTGCACCAATCATTTCTAATTCTGACTCTGATAATGACAAATCGTTACTTATATCTCCTATATTTTTTTTTTGTAACATAAAATGAATAATCTCTAATAGATCGTTTAAAAAACTTGATGGCTCTATTCCTTCATTAATTAATTTTCTTAATTGTTGAATAGAATTTTTTTGATCACCTTGGAAAACAAAATGCAAAATTTCTAGTATTTTAGAGCGATCAGCTATGCCTAACATTTTTCTTACGAAATTTGCATCTATTTCTTTTTCAATAACATGCTGACTTACTATAGCCCTGTCTAAAAGAGATAAAGAGTCTCTCACTGAACCCTCCGACGCTTTCGCTATTAACCTAAGTGCAGTTTCAGATATTTTTCCATTTTCAAGTTTGGAAATTCTTTTAAGGTTTTCTAATAAAGTTGAGATTGATACTCTATGAAGATCAAATCTTTGGCATCTAGAAATTATTGTAACAGGTATTTTTTTTACTTCTGTGGTTGCAAAAATAAACTTTAAGTGTTGTGGCGGTTCTTCTAAGGTTTTTAAAAGACCATTAAATGCTTGTTTACTAAGCATATGTACTTCATCTAAAATTATTATTTTATATTTTGCGCTTGTGGGATTGTACCTAGACGATTCTATTAGCTCTCTTACATCATCAATTCCAGTTCTTGAAGCAGCATCCATTTCTAAAATATCAAGATGTTTAGAGTTTAAAATTTCATCACAATGACAAAATTCATCTGATTTATTATTATTTCCATGGTCAAAATGCTTATTACAGTTAAGAGCTTTTGCAATTATGCGTGCTGTTGTTGTTTTTCCAACCCCTCTTATGCCAGTAAGCAAATAGGCATTAGGAATTTTATTTATCTTTATGGAGTTGCTTATTGTGTCCACCATTACACTCTGTCCCAAAAGTTCAGAAAAATTTTGTGGTCTATATTTTAATGCAAGAATTTTTTGGTTATTATTTTCCATAATTTAAGGAGACTGAACAGCAACCTGAAATATATTTGTTGCGGCTGCTACGTTTCCGTCCTGACCGGATTGTGCAAAAAACTCCACCCACTGCCAGCCTCCAACTTTATTATATCAGTATACAATTAGGAACTACAATATACCTTTAGGTTGGTGATTAACTTTTAAATCTATACTGGCTTGCCTCATATACCCCAAGAATATCCAGCTTTTGTGTATGAAAATCAAGTTCTTCAAGTGCTTTTTGTAAGGAGGCGTCTTCTATATGGCCCACCATATCAATATAAAAATTTACCTGATCAAAGGTATTTTTTACAGCAAAGCTTTCTAACTTAGTTAAATTAACATTATTTGTCGCAAAGCCGCCTAAAGCTTTATACAATGCCGCTGGTTTGCTTTTTAGTTGAAAAATACAACTTGTAATATATTTTACATTTTTATGTTCCGGATGGCTTACATCGTTACCCATAATTAAAAATCTAGTTACATTTCCAGTTTCATCTTCAATATTTTTTTTCAAAATTTCTAAGTTGTAAATCTTAGCAGCAAGCTGGGATGCTATTGCAGATTCGGTTTTATCGTTTTTTTCATAAATATATTTTGCTGAACCCGCTGTATCTGCCGCAACAATTGTTTCTAACTTGTTTTCATTAATTATTTTCTGACATTGACTAAGGGCTTGTGTGTGACTTCTAACAATTTTTATATTTTCTATTTTGGAGCCCTTGACACCAAGTAGATTATGACTAACTTTTTGAAAGTGTTCAGCGTGTATCTGAAGTTTATACTTTGTAATTAAGTAATGTATATCAGCAACTCTTCCTACCAATGAATTCTCTATAGGCATTACAATTTTGAATTCTGTATTTTTTTTTGCTAATTTAAAGGCATCTTCGAAAGTTGCGCAAGGTATTATCTCGGCGTTTGGAAAAACTTCTTTACTCGCTAAATGTGAATAAGCACCCATTTCACCTTGAAAAGCAATTTTAATTTTTTTTTTCATTAAACAATCATTTCCTTTTTAATTTTTTCTAAATCTTCTTGTGTGTCTACTCCCAATGGAGTGCCATTGACTAAGCCTGTCTTTACCAACATATTATTTTCCATGGCTCTCATTTGTTCTAGATTTCTTGCAATTTCTAATTTAGATCTTGGTAGTTTTACATACTTCTTTAAAGCATCACTTGTAAAGGCATAAATGCCTATGTGATGATAAATTTTTTTATTATCTAAATCTTTTTTTTCACGAAAAAAATCAGAAACTTCTATAAACATATCATTATTTAGTTCTTCTTCTACTTGAGCTTTTACAACATTTGAATCATTAATCTCAGAGCTATTTTTTATAGGTGAGACTAGCGTTCCAATATCAGATTGATTTTCTCTCATTAGTTCTGCCAATTTTATTATAGAAGTTGGTTTTATATTTGGCATGTCTCCCTGAAGATTAATTATGAGGTCGGCTTTGTTTTCTAAATTATTTAAATATGCTTCATAAACCCTATCGCTACCAGAATGATGTTTCTGTTTTGTCAATATTGCCTGACCACCATTTTTTCTAATTACAGAAACAATCTCTTCGTCGGGGGTGGCAATGTATACTTTTCCCACTTGCGATTCTTTTGCTCTATTTAGAACATGAACAATCATGGGTATATCTTTAATATTTGCTAGCGGTTTGTTTGGGAATCTTTTAGCGCCTAAACGAGTTGGTATTATAATTACAGTATTTTTCATAAATAATTATATTATGCGTCTAACCGTCGCAAAATAAACTTATTTAAGTTTATTTTTTTGATCTGATACATGCTATATCTTTAGTGGAGTTGTACTAAACTTATCTACGTTTTAAAATGAATAAAATTATAGTTTCAATCATACTCACTTTAGTCCTTGTTTTGGGAATAAATAAAATCACTGACACTTTATATTATGTAGCTAAACCAGAAAAATCTGCATATCAAGTTGATGGCACAACCCAGATTTCAAGTGTTTCTTCCACTGAATCAAATACTGAAAACCTAGAATCGGAAAACATTATGACATTATTTGCTTCAACAAGTGCTGCTGATGGAGCTAAAATTTTTAAAAAATGTGCTGCGTGTCATAGTATAGCCCAAGGTGCTGGTAATAAAATTGGACCAACATTATGGGGGGTTCTTGGACGAAAAGCAGGTTCAATTTCTGATTATAAATATTCAAAAGCAATGGTAGAATATGGAAAAGTTTGGACCTTTGATCAAATGAATGGATTCCTAATAAAACCAAAAAATTGGGTCAAAGGAACTAAAATGTCTTTTGCGGGATTAAAAAATGAAAACGAAAGGGCTGCTGTAATTTTATATATGAATGAAAATTCTGGAAATCCATTGCCACTAAATTAAATTTTATTTAAGACACCATTCTATAATACTTTTTTGTACATGTATTCTGTTTAAAGCTTCTAGCCAGACTGCTGACTGCTTGCCATCAATAACATCGTCAGTAACCTCGTCACCTCTGCTTGCGGGAAGACAATGCATAAAAATTGCTTCTTTTTTTGCAACTTTCATGATTTTTTTATTTACTTGGTAAGGTTTCAATGCTTTTAATTTTTTTTTTTTATTAATTTTATCACCCATTGAAATCCATTTATCAGTCATTATACAATCTGAATCTTTTGCAGCAGAAAGTGCATCTCTAGTAATTAAGATTTCTGATTTATTTTTTTTAGCCCACTGTAGAATTTTTTTATCTGGTTCATATCCTTTTGGACAAGCAATAGAGAGGTCAAACCCAAATTGAACTGATGCTTCTATTAAAGAATGTAATATATTGTTGCCATCTCCTATCCATGTAATCTTTTTATTTTTGATGGGGCCTTTTAACTCTTCAAAAGTCATTATATCAGACATAATTTGACAGGGATGGTTTAAATCAGTCAAACCGTTAATAATTGGAATATTTAAATATTTTGAAAAATCTAGAACTTTTTTATGTACATGTGTTCTTAGCATTATGATATCAGCATATTGAGATAAAACTTTAGCAGTATCAGGTAAACTTTCATTGCCGCTGCCATAATGTATTTCATCCGGGTTTAATGTAACGGATTTTCCTCCTAGTTGTTTAACGGCAAGATCAAAAGAAATTCTTGTTCTGGTTGATGGTTTTTCAAATATCATAACTAAAATTTTTCCATCAAGAAGTGCGTCGGCGTCTATAGCATTTTTGCTATTATCTGTCCTTTTTTTTTTTCTTACTGTTGCATTGTCAATTATGATTCTTAACTCTTTTTTAGAAATATCAGATATATTAATAAAATTTCTCAATTTTAACTCATTTCTTTACATACTTCTTCGATTTTATAAACACCTTCGTCTAAATCCTTATTTTCTATAGTCAGAGGAGGGAAAAGTCGTATAACATTTTCTTCAGCTTTAACTGTTAGCATTTTATGATCCATTAGTTTTTTCACAAACTCAGTATTATCAACTAGCATTTTTATGCCTTTAATAAGCCCTACACCTCTTATTTCTTTAATGATTTTAGGGTATTTTTTTTTAATTTTATTTAAACTTAAATCAAAATACTCCCCCTTTTTTTTTACGTTTTTTAAAAAACCCTTAGCAAAAATAACATCAAGCACCGCATTGCCCACAGCCATAGCTAGAGGGTTGCCTCCAAGAGTGCTACCGTGTGTTCCTGGTGTCATGCCAACTGAAACCTTTTTAGTAACTAGACACGCTCCAAGTGGAAAGCCACCTCCAATACCTTTGGCGATAGGCACAATATCTGGATTAACTCCTGAGGCTTCAAATGCAAAAAAATTGCCTGTTCTATATGCACTTTGCACTTCATCTAGGATTAAAAGTATATTATTTTCATCACATATTTCTCTTAATCCTTTTAGGCAAAAATCAGGTATAACTTTAATACCACCTTCACCCATAATGGTCTCAACCATAATTCCTGCGGTATTTTTATTAATGGCTCTTTTGATTGCCTCATGATCGGCAAACGGAACTTGATCGAAGCCATCTACCTTTGGTCCAAAACCTTCGGTATGTTTTGGATTGTTCGCAGCAAATAATGCAGCTAGAGTCCTGCCATGGAATGCTCCTTCGAAAGTAATAATTCTATTTTTTTCTGGGTTTCCAATTTTATGGAAATATTTTCTTGCGATTTTTATACTAGCTTCTGTTGCTTCAGTTCCAGAATTTTGAAAGCAAACATAATCAGCAAATGTATTTTCACATAATCGTTTAGCCAGTCTTTCTTGATCTGGAATAACAAATGCATTTGAGATATGCCACAATTTTTTAGATTGTTTTTGTATCGTTTCTACTAAATGTTCGTGACAGTGTCCTAAAATATTAGTGGCTATTCCTTGGACAAAATCTAGATATTTTTCTCCACTATCTGTAAATAAATAACTTCCCTTTCCTTCTTTAAAAGAAATATTTTTTCTGGCATATGTACCAAGAACTGAACTCATAAATAAATTAAGTTTTTATTTTATAACCTTTTTTAAATAAAATATATGCCACAAACCAAATGAGAAAGTTTAATACAATAAGATAGAAAAAACCAAACTTAATAGATCCATCAGATGTACCAAGAAATCCATATCTAAAACCGTCTATAATATAAAAAAAAGGATTAATTTCGCTAATCTGTTTTAAAACGTTTGGCAATCTTTCAATTGAATAAAAAGTTCCTGATAAAAAAGAAAGCGGAACTATAATAAAGTTAGTTGCACTTGCCATATGGTCGAATTTTTCTGCCCATAAACCAACGATAATACCTATAGAGCTCAGAATAAATGACCCTAATAAAGTATAAATTAAAATATAAAAATAACTGTGTATACTTAAATCAATTACAAAGCTAAATACTACAATTGAAACAAAAGTAATTACAACACTTCGTGTGCAAGCAGCTAGATTTGTGGCTATAGTAATTTCACCTGCAGTTAACGGCGCGTACAAAAGATCGACTATATTTCCTTGAATTTTACCTATCATAATTGATGATGAAGAGTGTGAAAAAGCCTGCTGAATAACTTGCATGGCAATTAAACCTGGCGCTAGAAAAGTTATAAAAGGAAAACCCAAAACATTTCCTCTTTCATTTCCAATAGCTAACGAGATTACCAGCAAAAATAGAAGAGAGGTAACCAGCGGAGATATAATCGTTTGAATGCCTACAATTAAAAATCTAAGTACTTCTTTTTTATAAAGAGTCCAGAAACCAATCCAATTTACAAACCCAAAATCTTTCTTATAAATTTTATACTTGCTTTCAATTTCAACCATTAGAAAAGCTTATATAGTAAAAGCCCATTAAATAAAGGTAGCCTCAAAAGAGCAATTTATGTTAATAACATATCCACATGGGGCGTTTATTTTGTTTGCAAATACTATATATAGTGTTTTTAATACAAGTATAAAAAAATGAGTTGGACACCTGAAAGAGAAAATAAACTAAAAGAGCTATGGACAAAAGGCCATACAGCTAGTCAAATAGCTGTGCTTTTGGGAGAAACAACGCGAAATGCCGTTATTGGTAAAGCTCATAGATTAGATTTAGAAGCTAGAATTGTTTCAAAAAAGAAAAGCCCTCAAACAAAAAATTTAAATAATGCCCCAACAAAAGGGATTAAAATGAGCAGAAAAGCTAAATTCAAATCATTGTTGTTAGATAAAGATTTTGAACCCGAAAATCCCGTACAACTCGAGGAACTAACTGATGAAACTTGTAAATGGCCAATTGGCCATCCACCTGAAAAAGATTTTTATTTTTGCGGGAGAAGACCACTAGAAAAATTTCCTTACTGTAAGCTACATGTCCTTTATGCATTCCAACCGAAAAATGCAAAAGAAGAAGATATTATTACCGACGAAGATATTCCGAAGTTTATAGAGAGAAAAATTAAGTCTGCTTAATATTTTAAGATAAGCCTTCGATTTTTTCAATTAGATCTGAATTAATTTTCCTTGGTCCTTTATCTAAACGATTTTTATGTCGTCTCTCACCTGGCAAACGAACTCCATCCATAGATTTCATTTTATAAAAAAACTCATCCGCATGTTTATCCCAGCCTGGCCCTGCTATTTTTTCAGGTGATATTGCTAAAATAAACTCACCCCCTTTTGGAGGTCCTCCGTCATTATTATCGTGTTCTTTAGCTTCAAAACTAAACCATTCTCCTAACAATGCTCCAGCTAACAATTCGACCATCATAGCAATACTTGATCCTTTGTAACCACCAAAAGGAAGTAAAACTCCTCCATCTACAATTTCTCCTGGG
>CAJQSJ010000016.1 GCA_905612535.1 uncultured Pelagibacteraceae bacterium
CCACACAGGTATTGGCTTCGCTTATGTTGGTTGCAAAATGGCCTTCTTGGTATGAACAATTAGTATTTATGTTTCAAAAAGAAGTGGCTGAAAGAATTATTGCAAAGGAAAGTAGCAAAGAATTTGGTAGATTGTCAGTTCTTTGTAATTGGCGCATGGAAATAACTAAGCATTTTGATGTATCTAAAAATTGCTTTTTACCAAAACCTAAAATTAATTCCACAATACTATCTTTTAGACCTAAAAAAATACTTTTTTATAATTTAAAAAATCCTAAAAATCTTGAAATTGTTACAAGAGTATTATTTTCTAATAGAAGAAAGATTATTAAAAAAAACTTTTTAAAGTTATTTAAAAATAAATTATCAGTAGCAAAAGATTTAAATATTGATTTGAAGATGCGTCCAGAAGAGTTGTCAAAAGAAATGTTTTACAAGATTGCTGAAAAATATGAAAAGTTATTTGATTAATTCTTTTACTTTTTTTTCTACTTCCTCAAAATTTTGTTTTTGAGCTTTGTCATTTTTTTCAGAAGATATTATTTCTAGTATTTTATTATAACATAAATCCAAATCATCATTTATAACTACATAATTATATTCGTTCCAGTGGGATATTTCTTCGCTAAACTTGTTCATTCTTTTAATAATAATTTCTTCTTGTCCTTGATGTCTATTTAACAGTCTACCTTTTAATGCAACAATGTTTGGCGGTAAAATAAAAATAGTAATTAATGATATGTTTTTTTCTTTTTTTAGCTGTTGTGTTCCTTGCCAGTCTATATCAAATAAGACATTGTGGCCTTCTTTTAAAGAATTTAATACTGGTGTTTTTAATGTACCATAATGATGATCAAATATTTTTGCATGTTCAAAAAAACTATTGTTTTTTATTAACAAATTAAATTTTTCATCATTCACAAAATAATAATCTTTTCCATCAACTTCACTTGGTCTTGGCTTCCGTGTGGTATGTGAGATTGAAATTTTAAAATTAGGATTATTGTTTGCAATTTTTTTGGTTAAAGTTGTTTTGCCTACGCCAGATGGTGAAGATAAAACAAACATCATACCATTTTTTTTATCTACCATATTCAAAATTCACTTTTGTGATGGTATTTAGTTTGTATTTTTTTAATTAGACTTATTTTCTATAAACTTAATAGCATCACCAACAGTAAGTATTTTTTCGGCTTCACTATCAGAAATCTCTGTACCAAATTCTTCTTCGAAAGCCATTACAAGTTCTACTGTATCTAAACTATCTGCACCTAAATCATCAATAAAATTTGCTTCTTCTGTTACTTTAACTTCATCAACACCAAGATGATCAACTACCATTTTCTTTACTTTACTAGAAACGTCTTCAGTCATTTAAATTCCTTTATTTGTTATTTATTACTTCATAAATTATTAATTAATTTTGTCAAGACATATACATGCCGCCGTTAATATGGATGGTTTCGCCTGTAATATACGAGGCTTTGTCGGAAGCTAAAAACGCAACACAGTTCGAGACATCTTCTCCTGTGCCCAGTTTACCAGCCGGAATCTTTGATGTTAAATAAAGTTTAACTTTTTCTGCAATATTCATGGTCATGTCAGATATTATAAATCCAGGGGAAACGCAATTAATAGTTATGTTTTTTTTTGCATATTCTATTGCTAAACTTTTTGACATACCAATAATTCCTGCTTTAGATGCAGAATAATTTGCTTGGCCTGCATTTCCTGTATGACCAACGACAGAAGTAATATTAACTATTCTTCCGTACTTAGTGCGTAACATTTTTTTTATTCCATATTTACTTAATAGAAATGTTGAAGTTAGGTTTATATCGATTATTTTTTTCCATTCATCATCTTTCATTCGTAGTGATAAATTGTCAATATTTTTTCCAGCATTATTAATTAAAATATCTAAACCTCCTAATTCTAGACTCACATTATCAATAAATTCTTCAATTCTTGAATGCTCTGATATATCAAACTTTTTAACTTTAATGTTTGGATAATCTTTTTTTAATAAATCTAATTTTTCAGCATTGGTACCTGTGCCAAGAATATCGGCATCTAATTCATAAAACTTTTTTACTAAGGCTCTACCTATTCCACCGCTAGCCCCTGTTACTAAAATTTTTTTATTTTTAAAATTAATCATTTGTTATATCTTTTAAATAACTAATATTTTTTATTTTAACCGTTTTATCCATTTTCCTTACCAGGCCCGAAAGAACTTTACCAGGTCCAATTTCAATAAATTCATTAACTTTTTCTCTTAACATGTAGTTTACACTTTCTCTCCATCTAACTCTAGATGTAATTTGGTCCACTAATAATGATTTAATTGAGTTTTCTTTACTTTCAGGTTGTGCCGTCACATTGCTTATAATTCTTGGAACTGGTTTTTTAAAATTAACATTAAAGATTTTTTTTTTCATAGATATTGATGCTTTATCCATTAGTGAGCAATGGAAAGGTGCACTAACTGGCAAAATTATTCCTCTTTTTTTTTTGGTTTTTAAATTTCTGCTCAACACTTCGATAATATTTTTTTTTCCACTAACAACTACTTGCTCATTACTATTATCATTTGCGATTTCACATACTTGGTTACTGTCTAAACTTTTTATTTCTTCTTCAACTTCATTTAACTTCATTCCTAGAATTGCAATCATTGCACCCTCTCCTTTTGGTACTGCAGCTTGCATTGCCTTTCCTCTTTCATGAAGCAAAAAAGTTGCCTGTTCTAAATTTAATGAACCTGAGCATACTAAGGCCGTATATTCACCTAAGGAATGCCCAGCAAAAAACTTTGCATTATTTAATTTCAAATTAAATTTTTCATTTAGAACTCTATATATTGATACGCCGACAGTCATTATTGCTGGCTGTGCATTTTGTGTTAACTTCAATTCTTCTTCAGAACCTTTAAGTATAATATTGGATAATGAAAAACCCAAAGTTTTGTCCACAGTTGCAAAAATATCTTTAACTAAATCAAATTTTTCATAAAAATCTGACCCCATTCCAACATACTGTGATCCTTGACCAGGAAATAAAATTGCTTTCATTTAAAACAACATAATATAATTAAATTTTAGCGGTTGTATATTTAAAACTTTAATAGTATAAAACTGTTCCTCTGCTTAAAAAAAGTGGATTATTCGTTATAGCGAATTAACCAAGGAAATATAATATGAATTGCTATGAGCATACGTTAGTAATAAAAAGCGATTTATCTGAGAGTGATATTAAAAAACTTTATGATAAATACAGCAATATAATAACAAATAATTCTGGAAAAATAGTTAAATCAGAGGATTGGGGTCTAAGACCTTTATCATACCAAATAAAAAAGAGTAAAAAAGC
>CAJQSJ010000017.1 GCA_905612535.1 uncultured Pelagibacteraceae bacterium
CTAAAATAATTACAATAAATGACTGCACGGAAAAAATACTTTCACAAATTAAAGATGTTTTTGAAAAAAAACCAGAAAATTTATTTTTAATAATTTTTTCTGACATTTTAGATAAAAAATCTAAGTTAAGAAATTTGTTTGAAAAAAATAAAAACACTGCATGTGTGCCTTGCTATTTGGACAATGATAGGGATTTAGAAATAGTAGCTACTAGGCAGCTTAGAGAAAACAAAATATTAGCATCAAGGGAAATAATAAATTTACTGATACAAAAGTCTAATAACGACCGGGGCAACCTATTTAATGAAATAGAAAAAATTAAATCTTTTTCTTTAAATAAAAAAAATCTTGACCTTGATGAAATAAAAAAATTAATAAACTTTTCTGGAGAGCACAAACCTGATGTCTTGATAAATGAGTGTCTCAGCGGAAACATCCAGGAATATAAAAAAGTTTTATCAGAACTTTATGCAAATACTATAAACCAAATATTTTTTTTAAGAATTTTAAACAATAAAGTTCAAAAACTTTTAAAAATGAAAGAAACAGAAAAAGATTTTACTAACGTTGATAGTTTAATTAATGCAACAAAACCAACAATTTTTTGGAAAGATAAACCAATTATTAAAAAACAGCTAACAATTTGGAAATTTCAGGATTTGCAAAAAATAATTAAAGATATAGATAACACTGAGCTGCTGTGTAAAAAAAACCCACAATCAGCAAAAATTATTTTTTTCAATTTTTTTAATACTATCTGTAAAAAAGCTAGTAATTATTCTTAATTACACTAATGATTTTATCTAGTTGATCTAAATCATTATATTCAAAAGATATTGTACCCATACTATTTTTCTTATTATTAATAGATACATTTAGGCCTGTTTTTTCCTCTAATGATTTTTGCAAGTCTAAAATATTGGAATCTTTTTTATCAATGAGTTTAAATTTTTTGTCCTTAAATTGTTTTGTTAACTTTTCGGCCTGTCTAACAGAAAGTTTTTTTTCTACAATCTTCTTTGCTATTATTGATGCATTACTCATTCCAATTAAGGCGCGTGCATGTCCAGCTGTTAAATTGCCTTTTTCTATCATAATCAAAACTTCAGTGGGCAGTGCTAATAATCTTAGAGAGTTCGCAATATAACTTCTGCTCTTACCTATAAATCCTGACACTTTATCTTGACCGTACTTAAATTCATCAATCAGCCTTTTATATCCTTGGGCTTCTTCAACTGGATTTAGATCTTGTCTTTGAATATTTTCAACAATGGCAAACTCTAATGACTTAGCGTCATCAATATTAAAAATTACAACTGGAACTTCATGTAGGCCAGCGTTCTGAGATGCAATCCATCTACGTTCACCGGCTATAATTTCATATTTTCCTTCATTTTTTTTATCTGGTCTTACCACGATAGGCTGAATAACGCCTCTCTCTTTTATAGAATTAGATAACTCTTCAATATTTTCTTTACTAAAATATTTCCTTGGTTGATACCTATTTCTTACTAAGTCATTTATTGACACTTTAGTATTTTCGGACTTACTGGTTTCTCCTAACAAAGATGATAATCCTCTACCTAGACTTTTTTTAATTTTTCTTTCAATCATTATGCTGCGGTCTCCATTATAGCATCTTGTGCTAAAAATTCTTCTGCAAAATTATTATACGATTTGCTACCTGCACAATTTTTATCATAAATCAAAACTGGGATACCGTGAGATGGTGCTTCTGACAATCTTACATTTCTAGGTATAACGGTTTTATAAACTTTATTGTTAAAAAATTTTCTTGCCTCAGTATCTACTTCAGCAGAAAGTTTATTCCTTTTGTCGAACATTGTTAAAATTACGCCTCTAATATTTAATTGTGGATTCAGTTTTTCTTTAACTCTATTTACTGTTTTTATTAATTGGCTTACCCCTTCTAATGCAAAAAACTCTGCTTGGAGCGGCACTACTAAAGATTTGGCTGCAACTAACGCCATTACCGTTAGAAGACTTAAAGAAGGTGGGCAATCTATAAAAATGTATGAAAAATCATTTTTATCACTATTTATAAAACTTTCTATTTTGTCTTTAAGTAAAAATGCTCTTCTATCTTCGTTAGCTGTTTCCACTTCTAGTCCAGAAAGATCGACGTTCGAAGAAACAATTTTTAAGTTATTGATTTTAGTTTCTCTGATGGCTTCTTCAAAGTTCGAATTACCATTTAACACATCATATATAGTTTTTGTATTTTCTTCATTCGATAATCCAAAACCTGTTGTGGCGTTACCTTGTGGATCTAGATCTATTACTAAAACTTTTTTATTTTTATACGATAATGCAGTTGCCAAATTTATTACGGTCGTAGTTTTGCCCACTCCACCTTTTTGATTTATAACTGATATTATTTGACTATTATTCAATTTTTTTTTTTATTTCTTTTATTTCTAATATTACCGAATCATTACTTGTTATGCTCTGTCTTTGCTTATACTTAATATCCCATGTTTTTGAAACGCGAAGTAACTCGTCCTCCCAGGTTTTTCCTTGAAAAATTAATATTTTTTTCCAATTTTTTGCATTATTGTGTATAAGTTCCAGAATGATCTGAAGCGGCTTGAAGGCTCTTGCCATAAAAACATTTTCTCTTAATTCAAAACTTTTTTGCATTACATCCACGTTAATTACTTCCACATTTATATTAAGTTTACTAATTACTTTTTTTAAAAAAACTGTTTTTTTTCTACTTTTTTCAAGCAAGTTAATTTTTAACGGAATTTTTTTTTCTTTAATTCCTAGCGCCACTACTATTCCTGGAAATCCAGCACCTGATCCTAAATCCATTATCCTTTTATCACTTTCTTCAATTAAATCAATTACTTGATATCTATCTAGAAAATGTCTTATCCAAATATCCTTTATTGTTGATTTTCCAACTAAATTTAGCTTTTTGTTCTCATATAAAAGCATATTTTCGTATATCTCTAAACTTTCAATTGTTTCACGTGAAACACTATTATAGCTACAAAATTTTTCTATTTGATATTTCCTATCCATCTAGGAATTGATATATCTTTTAGCTGATTTTTTCACGTAGGAAAGCAAGATATATACAGCTGCAGGTGTTATACCATCAATTCTTAGAGCTTGACCTAATGTTTTTGGCTTTATTAGGTTAAATTTACTTTTAACTTCATTTGAAAGACCACTTAACCTATAATAATCAATATTGTAAGGTATTATTAAGCTTTCATCTTTCCTAAAAGCAATGATATCAGCATTCTGCTTTTCAAGATATCCAGAATAATGAGCATTAATTTCAAGCTGCTCTTCTGATTTTAAAGAAGCAGCAGGTATGTTTTTCCATATAGATCTTAGGGTTGAAAACTTAACACCTTTTCTAGATAGAATATCAAGTCCAGATCTTCTAACGCCATCCTTGGCAATTTTAATATTAAATTTTTCAGCCTGATTAGGAGATATTTTAATATTAGAAATATACTTAGTTAAGCCTTTGATTTCATTATGTTTTATCTTAAATAGATCGGATCTTAATTTTTGCACCAATCCTATGTTCATGCCTATTTTTGTTAACCTCGTGTCAGCATTATCAGATCTTAAGCTTAACCTATATTCAGCTCTTGATGTAAACATGCGGTAAGGCTCAGCTACGCCTTTTGTAACTAGATCATCTATCATAACGCCTATATAAGCCTGAGCTCTATCAAGGATTAAAGGTTCTTGTTTTTTAACAGATAGTGCAGCATTAATGCCAGCCATTAAACCTTGCGCTGCTGCTTCCTCATACCCTGTTGTCCCATTAATTTGTCCCGCTAAATAAAGTGATTTAATTTTTTTAGTTTCAAGAGTCTGATAAAGTTCTCTTGGATCAACATAATCATACTCAATTGCATAGCCTGGTCTTATTATTCGAGCTGATTCTAACCCATTGATTTTACTTAATATTTCAGCCTGTATAACGGCTGGTAGAGATGTAGAAATGCCATTCGGATAAACAGTGGTATCATTTAAGCCTTCAGGTTCTAAAAATATTTGATGCCTTGCTTTGTCAGAAAACTTAACAATTTTATCTTCAATAGAAGGACAGTACCTAGGTCCAACTCCTTTAATGCTACCAGAATACATAGCACTAAATTTAAGATTTTTTTCAATAATTTTATGAACTTTTTTATTAGTGTAAGTAAGACTACATGCCACTTGTTTGTTATAAGCTTTATCGGTTAAAAAAGAAAAAAATTCAGGATTAGAGTCGGCTTCCTGTTTCTCCAAATTTCTATAATCAATTGTAGAACCGTCTAGTCTTGGCGGTGTACCTGTTTTTAATCTACCTAGTTTCATTTCAAATTTTTTTAACTGGTCGCTTAAACCCATAGATGGTTTTTCATTGTGTCTTCCGGCGGGTGTCTTTTTATTTCCAATATGAATTAAACCGTTTAAAAAAGTTCCTGTTGTTAAAATCATTTTTTTACAAATTATTTTTTTCCCGGAGCTAGTGTTAAAGCCAACAATCTTATTTTTTTCAAAAATAAACTTAATTAAAGGATCAGAAAATACCTTTAAATTACAATAACTTAGAAGCAATTCTTGCATGTGTTTTTTATATAAAAATCTATCAGATTGTGTTCTTGGTCCTCTAACAGCAGGGCCTCTACTTCTATTTAATAATCTAAATTGAATTCCAGATTTGTCAGCAATGACTCCCATAACTCCATCTAAGGCATCTATCTCTTTAACTAGATGGCCTTTTCCAAGACCGCCTATTGCGGGGTTGCATGACATTTCACCTATAGTTTCTATCTTGTGGGTGAATAAACCAGTGTTCATTCCCATACGAGATGATGCGGCTGCAGCTTCACAGCCAGCATGGCCACCACCTATTACAACAACGTCAAATGACAAATCGAATCTCATAAAGCTAACTTACAGGTGATAATTAAATTTACAAGAAAAGAGATTAAATATTACAAAAACCCTTGATTTCTATGGGCTTTTCTTCGTTTTTTTTTATGTAAAAAAATAGTAAAAAAACTATTTACCAATACAAAAATCATTAAATATGCTCCCAAGCAATTCTTCAACATCTACTTTTCCAACAATCATGCCAAGATGTCTTGTGGCTAATCTTATGTCCTCAGCCGCTTTGTCAAAATCTATTTTATTTTTCTTAAGCTGAAAACTTTTTAAATGATGTAAGCAATTTATTAGATTTTGTCTATGCCTCTCTCTAGTAATTAAAATATCTACATTAGTTAAAAATTTATTTTTTAATTTATTTTTTATTTTTAAAATTAGTTTGTTTAAATTTAAATCTTTTTTAATAGATATCAAAACATGATCATATTTTTTAAATTTACTATTTACCTTTCCTTTTGTTAAATCAGATTTGTTAAGTACTAAAATAGCATTTTTGGCTAGCAAATTCTTTAAAACATCAGTAAAAACAAAGGTTTTTGCAGATACAATAACTAATCTTAAATCAGCATCTTCAGCTCGTTTTAGAGCTATTTTAATACCTTTTTTTTCTATTTCATTTTTTGAACTTCTAATTCCCGCTGTATCAGAGACAATCACTGGATAACCATTAAGGTTAAGATGTGTTTCAATTACATCTCTTGTTGTGCCAGCTATTTCTGAAACGATAGCCGCATCTCTTTTTGAAAGATAATTTAATAAACTTGATTTACCTGAATTTGGGGGACCCACAATAGCAATTTTAAATCCCTCTCTAATTCTTTCACCAACTTTTTGATCATCTAAAGTTTTTTCAATTTCAGTAGAAATTTTTTTAGACACTTTATGCATATCATTGATAATTTTTTTTGGTAGATCTTCTTCTGGAAAATCAATTTTTGCTTCAACATTTGCTAAAATTTTTAAAAGTCTTTCCCTCCAAGAATTAAATTTATCTGAACTTTTGCCATTCATTATTTTTAACGCTTGTCTTCTTTGAATTTCAGTCTCTGAGGAAATAAGATCAGCAATACTCTCTGCTTTAAGTAAATTTATCTTTCCATTTTGAAATGCTCTTTTTGTAAACTCACCAGGTTCAGCTATTCTACAATTTTTAATTTTGGAAATTGCTGAGTGCATTGCTGTTATAACAGCTCTGCTACCATGCACATGGAATTCAGCTAAGTCCTCTCCAGTATAGCTATTTGGACCAGGAAACCATATAATTACACCTTCATCGATAAGCTCTTTTTGCCCATTTTTGCTTAATTTCTTAAGTGTTGCCATTTTAGGAGTTGGTAATTTAGATCCTGTTAGGCTTTTTATTACTTTAGATGTTTGTTTGCCCGATACCCTTATTATGGCTATGCCCGATACTCCAGGTCCAGATGATAATGCGTATATTGTCATTTCTAAATAAACCAAGGGTATTTTTTACCAATATCATTCAGATATTTACGATATGGTAAATACTTTTCAGCTGGATGCTTGTAAATTGGCTTTCGAATTTGAAGGTAACTTGTTGTTCTAGAAATTATATCTTTTCGTTTATAAAATTGTAAGCATTTTTTATCCCATTCTAATTCACAAAAATTCATCAGTTTTTTTGATTCACTTTCTGGATGATTGGTAAATTTCTCAAATTGAAGGTCATATATAAATTCCGGATTATTTTTCCTAAACTTATCTATTGTTTTAAGGTAAATATCAAAGTATCTAAAAATATTTTCAACATTATGTGCCCATGGCAATTCTGTTAAATTATTTTGTAAAATTGACATTATTGAAGCTAAGTAATTTCTTTTACAATTTATTATTTTGGCATTAGGAAATATTGATTTTATCAAGTTCAAG
>CAJQSJ010000018.1 GCA_905612535.1 uncultured Pelagibacteraceae bacterium
TGGTTATTTTGTAAGCAAAGATTCACAAATAGTTTTTCCTAAACATAGATACAAAAAGTTTATTAAAGATGTTGTCAACGGAACTATAGAAAGAAGAGAATTAATTCAAGAAACAATAGATAAAGAATTAAAAAATAATATTAATGAAAATAAGACAGAACTAATAATAAAACTGATGATAATGGCAGCTTTTTACGAATTTTTATTTATGCACAAAACTCCTATTAAAGTTATTATAAGCGAATATTTGAAAGTCTCTGATTTATTTGTTGATGACGGCCAAAAAGGTTTTTTAAATGCCATCCTAGAAAAAGCTTCAAAAGTCAGTAGAGTAACTAATGAATGAGTTTACTTTAATTGACAAATACCTAAAACCTTTATCAATAAAAAAAAATAATGCATTAGGCTTAAGTGATGATATTTATTACGATTATAAAAAAAAAATTGCTATTTCTTTAGATACATATGTTCAAGGTGTTCATTTTATTAGTTCAAATCCAGAATTTTTTTTAAAGAAAATTATTAGGTCCTCTTTATCAGATTTATATTGCAAAGGTGTAAAGCCTGAGTCTTATTTTCTTTCCTTTTCTATAAATAATAAATTAGTTACGCACAATTGGTTAAAAAAAATTAATCAAATATTAAAGTCTGAGCAAAAAAAGTTTAAAATAACATTATCTGGTGGCGATACTACGAAATCCACTAAACTGACTATTACAGTTGTTGTTCTTGGTAGCTCCAGACATAAACCGATTCTAAGAAGTGGCTGTGAAGCAAATGACGATATATATGTAACTGGAAATATTGGGGATTCTTTTTTAGGATTATGTATAATTAAAAAAAAATATAGTTTTGGAAAATTTAATAATTATTTCTTAAAGAGTTTTTATGAGCCAAAAATTCCAATAAAACTACAACCTCATCTATATAAGTATGCAAAATCTTCCATAGATATTTCTGACGGTTTACTTCAAGATCTAAGTCACTTATGCTTATTTAAAAAACTTGGAGCTTTAATAGACTTAAAAAGTTTACCTTTATCTTCCCAATGCAGGAATTTAATAATTAATGGAAAGATAAAACTTAAAGATATATTCTCAAGAGGTGACGATTATCAATTTTTATTTACATCAGCAATTAGCAATAGAAAAAAAATTAAATGTTTATCTAAGAATTTAAGTTTAAAGATCACTAAAATTGGACAAATTAACAATAAAAAAGTTATAAATTTAAAGTATAACAATGAGATATTTGACGCCATGACTATAAAAATGGGATATACGCACAATTTTAAATAAAGATTTATGTTGCCTTTTCTGTTTTTTTTTGGCAATTTCCGATTTTTTAATCTTATTTAATTTTGATAAATGATTGTTACACTGAATTTAATTATTGTTGCTGGATTATTAGCCGTTCTATACGGTTATGTTGTTGGAAAACAAATTTTATCAGCAAGTCCTGGCAATTCTAAAATGCAAGAAATTGCAGAAGCAATTCAGGAAGGCGCTAGAGCATATTTAAAACGCCAGTATAAGACCATAGCTATAGTTGGTGTGATCGTTCTTATAATTATAACTTTTGCTCTTGGCTATTGGGTTGGTATTGGTTTTTTTATCGGTTCATTTTTATCCGGAACGGCAGGTTATGTTGGAATGCTAATATCTGTTCAAGCAAATGTTAGAACCGCAGAGGCAGCAAGAAAAGGGCTGGCAGCTGGTTTAAATATTGGATTTAAATCTGGAGCAGTAACAGGTATGTTAGTTGCTGGATTAGCACTTTTGTCTATATCGATTTATTATCTAATTTTATTAAAATTAGATGTTGATAGCAGAGAAATTATTAATGCTCTTGTTGGCTTAGGGTTTGGCGCTTCTCTAATATCTATATTTGCAAGATTGGGTGGAGGAATTTTTACTAAAGGAGCTGATGTAGGAGCAGATTTAGTTGGAAAAATTGAAGCAGGAATTCCTGAAGACGACCCAAGAAATCCTGCTGTTATAGCAGACAATGTTGGTGACAATGTAGGTGATTGTGCAGGAATGGCAGCAGACTTATTTGAAACTTATGCTGTTACAATTGTTGCTACAATGGTTTTATCGTCAATTTTTTTTATTAACAATTCAGATATGATGCTTTACCCATTGGCTATTGGAGCTGCATGTATTTTAACATCAATCGCTGGAACCTTTTTCGTAAAACTGGGCCGCTCTAAAAATATTATGGGAGCCTTGTATAAAGGTTTTATAGTAACTGCCATTTTATCAGTTATAATTTTATATCCAGTTACAGACATGATGATTGGATTAGATAATACTTTTTCAGTTTCTAGTTCAAATTTTACGGGCTTCGATCTTTATTTATGTGGCGTTATAGGATTAATAATTACAGGTTTAATTATTTGGGTCACTGAATATTATACTGGTACAAATTTTAGTCCAGTCAAAAGTATTGCAAAATCTTCAACTACTGGACATGGGACTAATGTAATTCAAGGTCTTGCCGTATCACTTGAAGCTACTGCTTTACCAGCGTTTATAATTGTTCTAGGAATATTATCAACTAACTATTTAGCTGGTTTGTTTGGTATTGCTATAGCAGTTACTACAATGCTTGCTTTAGCTGGCATGGTAGTTGCATTAGATGCTTATGGACCAGTTACTGACAATGCTGGTGGTATAGCTGAAATGGCAAACTTGCCTAAGAAAGTTAGAAAAACAACAGATGCATTAGATGCTGTGGGAAATACAACAAAGGCAGTTACTAAAGGTTATGCTATTGGGTCTGCTGGTCTCGGAGCTTTAGTACTATTTGCTGCATATACTGAAGACATTAAATATTTTTCACAATTAAAAGGATCTCCCTTAGAAGATATTTCTGTAAGTTTTGATTTGTCAAACCCATTTGTAGTAATAGGCTTGTTAATAGGTGGAATGTTACCATATTTGTTTTCCTCAATGTCCATGCAGGCAGTTGGTAGAGCGGGAGGAGCAGTAGTAATTGAGGTTCGGAGACAATTTAAAAAAATACCAGGAATTATGAAGCGTAA
>CAJQSJ010000019.1 GCA_905612535.1 uncultured Pelagibacteraceae bacterium
TCAGAAGACTTAACGCTTATTTTAAAATTAAAAAAATCTTCATCTTCTAAAATTTTAATATTATTAATCGCACTTTCAACTAAGGCTTCTGGTGTAGGCTCTTTGTATTTTTCTAATAACGTTTTATCTAAAGACCCTGCATTAACGCCAATTCTTATTGAGCAGTTATTGTCTTTTGCTGCCTTAAGAATTTCTTTAACTCTTTCCTTTGAACCAATATTTCCTGGATTTATTCTTAAACAGCTTGCTCCTGCCGTAGCTGCTTCTATGGCTCTTTTGTAATGAAAATGAATATCAGCTACAATTGGTAAATTAACGCTGTTAACAATTTTTTTTAACGACAAAGATGAATCCTGATCTGGACAAGATACTCTTACAATGTCAGCTCCAGCTTCTTCTAATTCATTTATTTGTCTAATAGTGCCGTCAATGTCAGTAGTTAAAGTATTTGTCATTGATTGAACTGATATAGGGGAATCGCCTCCTACAGTTACATTTCCTACGTTTATTTTTTTAGTTTTTTTTCTTTTAATATCTCTATACGGCCTGATACTCATTTGTTTATCAATCCAAACCAAAGGTTTTATGCAAAGCTTTTATTGCCTCTTGCGTTCTATCTTCATGAACTAAAACAGAAATTTTTATTTCTGACGTTGAAATAGCTAAAATGTTTATTTTTTTATCAGCTAAAGATCTAAACATTCTATATGTTACACCGGGGTTTGCAATCATACCCGCTCCAATAATAGATACTTTTGCAACCTTGTTATCGTGTATTATTTTTTGGTAATTTAAATGTTTGCTACTATCTTCTACTATTTTTATCGCTTTAGATAAGTCTGTTCTTTTTATTGTAAAAGTAATATCTGTTTTCTTTCCCTCAGAAGATATATTTTGAATTACCATGTCAATATTAATATTATTTTTACCTAGAGGTTCAAATATATCTGCTGCAACACCAGGCTTATCTACAACGCCTACAAGAGTTACCTTGGCATCGTTTTTTGAATATGCTATTCCAGTTACTTCGTTCTTATAATTTATTTCACTTTCTGAAGTAATTTTTGTTCCTTCGTCATCTGAAAATGTTGAGCTAACATTAACAGGGATCTCATTTATCATTGAAGCTTGCACGGCAACTGGCTGCATAATCTTTGCTCCCAATGATGACATTTCAAGCATTTCCTCATATGAAATTTTTTCAATTTTTTTAGCTTTTGCATGTATAGATGGGTCTGTAGTAAAAACCCCCTCAACATCTGTATAAATTTCGCAAGAATCAGTTTCAAAAAATTTTGCTATAACAACTGCAGACAAATCAGATCCTCCTCTTCCTAAAGTTGTAATTCTATTTTCAATTGAAACACCTTGAAATCCAGCTATTACTGCAACACCTCCATTTGAAATAAAATTTAATACTTCATCTGTTTTTATTTTAAGAACTCTAGAAGACGTGTGAGTTTTGTCTGTAAGAATTGGAATTTGCCACCCCATCCACGATCTTGCTTTAACTCCTAATTCAATAAGAGCTGCCGATAAAAGGGAGCTTGAGATTTGTTCTCCAGCAGAAAGTAATACATCTTGTTCTTTGGGGTCATAACTTTTGCTGATTAAATTTGCTTTTTTCGTTAAATCGTTTGTGACTCCTGACATAGCTGAAACCACGACTATAATTTCTTTGTCTTCCTGATGTTTTTTTTTGATTATACCTGCAACTTTTTGGATTTTTTCTAAACTTCCGACTGATGTTCCTCCAAATTTTAAAGTCAATCTTTTCATAATGCAATTTATCTTATATACTTTACCTGTTTTTAATAATAAATACGCTGAATTATAAAAATTCACAAGTGAATCAAAATATTTAACATTTTGACTACAATTGATAGAAAAGAAATAGAAAAATTTTCAAAATTAGCAAGCGATTGGTGGAATCCTGATGGCAAATTTAAACCATTGCACCTTTTTAATCCTGCTAGAGTTAAATTTATTAAAGAAAAAATAATTTCACATTTCCATATTGCTGAAAATTTAGACGAACCTTTTAAAAAATTAAAAATACTAGATATAGGATGTGGGGGAGGTCTTCTCTGTGAGCCTTTAAGAAGAATGGGTGCTAATATAACTGGTATAGATGCTTCCCACAATAACATTAAAGCCGCCAAGTTACATGCTAAAGAAATGGGATTAGATATAAAATATATTCATACTTCGCCGGAAAATTTTAATATTAAAAATAAATTTGATATAATTTTAAATATGGAAGTTGTTGAGCATGTTTCAAATATAAACTTGTTTATTCAAAACTGCTCTTCTCTTATAGAAAAAGAAGGGATTATGTTTGTAGCTACAATAAATAGAAATTTAAAATCGTATGTTTTCGCAATTTTAGGTGCAGAATATATTTTAAGATGGCTACCAATTGGCACTCATGAATGGGATAAATTTTTAACTCCACAAGAGTTAGAAATAATTGCTAAAAAAAATAATTTTCACTTAAATGATCTTGTTGGAATGAGCTATAATTTAATTAAAAAAGAATGGATCAAAAATAACGACCCTTCTGTTAATTATATTGCAACATTTTTAAAAAATTAATTTTCAAACTTATCTACCCAAGGTATTGTAGCAATATCTATTCCTTCGTCTTGTAATTCTGATGTTTCTTCAGCTGTAGCTTTTCCATAGATGCCTTTCGATTTTTTATTATCGTAATGAATATTTCTTGCTTCCTGAGCAAAATTATCTCCAACATTTTTACAATTTTTTTCTATATACTTTCTAAATTTTAAAAGTTCTTTTTTAACTTTTTTTGCTGAGTCTTGAACATCTAATTTTTTATTTGATTTAATAACTAAATTAGGTGACATAATTGATTTTTTTATAGAAGTAGAGTCACAATCAATACACCTAACCAATTTTTTTTTGCTTAATGCAGTAAACTCTTTTGAGCTTGCAAACCAACTTTCAAAAGTTTTTCCACATTTACAACTTAAATCAAATTTAATCATTTTTAATCTATAATTTTATCTTTATTAAAAATTAATTTTTAATTTCTATAGTCTGCATTTATATCAATATAATCATTAGTAAAATCACAAGTATACACAGTATATAAGCTACTACCAAGATTTAAATTAACTTCAATTTTTATTGAATCCCATTTCATATATTCTCTTAAATCTTTTTCATTATAGGTTTTTGAAACTGAGCTTTCTTCTGCAACCAAAAAATCTCCAATTTTTATTTTGAGTTTGTGGGCAACAATATTTTCACCTGCCTTTCCAATTGCCATAGCAATTCTTCCCCAATTTGGATCTTCGCCTGCAATTGCAGTTTTAAATAAAGGGGAGTTAGCAATTGAAAACCCAACATTTTTTGCCATATTTACTGAACTGGCTCCAATTACATTGATTGTAATAAATTTTTTTGCGCCTTCTCCATCTGCAACTATTTGTTTTGCAAGATTTAAAGATAATGTATGTAAAGCTTTTTCAAAGTCTTGTAGCTTTGGATCCAAAACATTATATATTTTTGAATTATTAGCTTTGCCAGTTGCAAATATTGATACCATATCGTTTGTAGAAGTGTCACCATCTACCGTTATAGAGTTAAAAGTCGTAGCTACAACTTTTTTTAAAATACTTTTTAAAAAAACTGATGGTATACTTGCGTCTGTGAATATAAACCCTAACATTGTTGCCATGTTTGGAGCAATCATTCCAGACCCTTTTGCTATACCTGAAATTTTAATTAATTTATTTCCTATTTTGCATTCTTCATAAGCAAGTTTAGGTCTTGTGTCTGTTGTCATAATTGCAGTAGCTGCTTTAAACCAAACAAATTTATTTTGTTCAGCTTTTATTTTTTTTACAAGCTCAGGAATTCTATTTTTTATTTTTACGTATGGATATTCTTCTCCAATAACCCCTGTTGAGGCGAACAATAAGTCAGTAATTTTTACAGTATCTTTTGTTCCTTTAGGGTCTTGTGCTGATTTTATTGTAAGTGATTTTGCTAAAGTGTTAGCTACTTCTTTTAATCCGTGTGCGCCTTTTCTTCCTGTAAAAGCGTTAGCATTTTTTGTATTTACAAAAAGAGCTCTAACAAAATGTCTTTTAATTTTTAAATTCCAGTTTATATTAGCGGATGTAACTTTTGATGTTGTGTAAACTGCAGCAAAATTAGAACCATCTGGAAAATAAAATAGACACATGTCGTCTCTGCCATCTCCATAAAGATCTGCTGAGACTGATGATATTTCAAGTCCATTAATGTGCTTAAGTTCTTGATATTCGCCCATTTTTGACATTTTATTTTTTGGGTTAAAAAAATTCTTTAAGTTTAGTGTCATAAGTGTTTAAAAGTTTTTAATAATGATTATATATGTCTTGATTGAATTAATATAATTTATACCAAATTGCAAAAAAAAAATAACTATTTATGATAACTATTAGCAAAATTATTAATAAATTTCTAAAAAACTCGAGCCAAAGAGAGCTCAGCGACATAAAAAAAATAATAGAAAAAATCAATAGCTGGGAACCAAAAGTAAAAGAAATCGCAGATAGTGAATTTCCAAAAAGAACATTAGAGCTTAAACTTAAAGTAAAAAATGGAACAAAATTAGACGATTTATTGCCAGAGGCTTTTGCATATGCGCGAGAAGCAGCAAAAAGGACTTTAGGGGAGCGACATTATGACGTGCAATTAATGGGTGGGGTAATTTTACACCAAGGTAAAATTGCTGAAATGAAAACCGGAGAAGGGAAAACATTGGTTTCTACTCTTGCAGTTTATCTAAACTCATTAACTGGAAAAGGTGTCCACGTGGTTACAGTAAATGATTATTTAGCAAAAAGAGATTCTGAATGGATGAGTGTTATATATAAATTTTTAGGATTAACAGTGGGTTGTATTACAAGTGAAGTTACAGATGATTATGTTAGAAAAGAAAACTATTCCTGTGATGTAACTTATGGGACCAATAACGAATTTGGTTTTGATTATCTAAGAGATAATATGAAATATGATATCGACCAGATGGTTCAAAGAAATCATTTCTATTGTATCGTTGATGAAGTAGATAGCATTCTTATAGATGAAGCGAGGACTCCGCTAGTAATTTCTGGAAGCACTGAAGATAAATCAGACCAATATTTTGTATGTAATAAGTTTATCAAAAAACTTGAAAGACATGATTATGAATTAGATGAAAAAAATAAAAATGTTATGCTATCTGAAAAAGGCATAGACAAAATTGAGCAATTATCAAAAACTTTTGGATTGCTTAAACAAAACAATTTCTATGATCCTCAAAATATTAATTTAGTTCATCATATTAGCCAAGCTTTAAAGGCTAGCGTATTATTTAAAAAGGATACTGATTATATAGTTGTTGAAAATAAAGTACAAATTATCGACGAATTTACTGGAAGAGTTTTAGAAGGAAGAAGATTTTCTGACGGTTTACACCAAGCGTTGGAAGCTAAAGAAAATGTACAAATTCAAAGTGAAAATCATACTCTAGCCTCTATTACTTATCAAAATTATTTTAGACTTTATAAAAAACTTTCAGGAATGACTGGTACTGCTTTAACAGAGGCTGAAGAATTTTTTGATATTTATAAACTTAAAACCGTCTCAATACCGACTAACAAGCCTATGATTAGAGTTGATACAAATGATCAAATATTTAGAACTGAAAAAGAAAAGTATAATTCCATAATTGAAAAAATAGAACAATGTAAAAAAAATAACCAGCCAGTTTTAGTTGGCACAACAAGCATAGAAAAATCAGAAAAAATTTCCACATTACTTGAGGAGAAAAAAATTTCTCATAACATATTAAATGCAAAACACCATGAACAAGAAGCAAAAATTATTACTGATGCTGGTAAACTTGGCTCAATAACAATAGCGACGAATATGGCCGGTAGAGGGACGGATATACAATTAGGAGGAAATTTGAGCAGTTTAGAAAAAAAAGAACTGAGTAAAAAGAAAAATTTTTTTTTAAAAGAAAAAGAACAAGTTAAAGAAACAGGTGGATTATTTGTTATTGGAACAGAAAGACATGAAAGCAGAAGAATAGACAACCAATTAAGAGGGAGGTCTGGACGTCAAGGAGACCCCGGTAATTCAATATTTTATATAAGTCTAGAAGATGATTTAATGAGAATTTTTGGGTCAGAATCTATTGATGGAATAATGAAAAAGTTTGGCCTTAAAGAAGGCGAATCTATTGATCACCCATGGATAAATAAAGCTCTTGAAAGAGCTCAAAAAAGAGTTGAGGGAAGAAATTTTGATATAAGAAAAACTTTATTAAAATTTGATGATGTGATGAATGATCAAAGAAAAGTTATTTTTGAACAGAGAAAAAATATTCTGAGCTTGGAAAATATCAATGAAATAGTAGAATCTTTCTTGGACGACCTTGTTAACAATTTTTCACAAGAGAGAAAAATTTATGCTAGAGAAAATAGATTAGAATCTTTAAAAACAAAATTAAGACCTATG
>CAJQSJ010000020.1 GCA_905612535.1 uncultured Pelagibacteraceae bacterium
ACAAGAGAAATTGGAGAAGGAATTAAAGTCGCTAATGATGTGATGGGGGTTCTTCAAGGTTTTGTAAGAGGAGATAAAAAAATGGGTGGTGCCGAAGCAACAGCAAGTTGGTTTTATAGAAATTTACTTTTATTTCCTAAGGGGGTTTCACAAATGGCTAAAACTATTTTTTCAATTCCAACACACATCAGAAACTATATGAGTGCGGGTGCTTTTGCAGCAGCCAATGGTATATTATTTGAAGGGTTAAGTAATCCAAAATTATTAAAAGAAGCATTCCAACAAGGGATAGACGTATCGGGTTTATTAAAAGCTGGGGCTAATTCGCCATTGGCACAAAGACAATACAGAGAATTATTAGAACTTGGAGTGACTAATTCTCAAGTTCAGATGGGGGATTTAATTTCATTATTAAAAGACACAAATGCTGGTGCAAGTATGATGGGAATAGATAATATTCTAGGTCGTATGTTTAAAAAATTTAAAAAAGTTGGTGAATTTTTACAAGGTAAATATATGGCTGAAGATGATGCGTGGAAGATAACAAATTTTGTAGTGGAGTTAGATAGAGTAATAAAGGCAGGTGCAAAAAGAGCAGGTAAGTCGGTGGATGATTTTAAAAAAGGATTATCTCAAAAAAAATTACCTGACGGTAGCTTTGAAAGAAACAAAGAATTGTGGGCTTTAAAACGACAAGCTGCTGACATTGTTAAAAATACTGTACCTAATTATGCATATGTTGGGGAATTTGTTAAAACAAGTAGATTACTACCCATTGGTAATTTTATGTCGTTTCCTTCAGAAATAATTAGAACTACAACTAATATTGCAGAGCTTGGTTTAAAAGAAATGAGACACTCCAGACCTACAAGAGGGAGTAATATTCTTCCAGTAGTATTTGATGTAGATCTAGGAGCCTTTGTTAAAAATGATAGTGTTTCTTACGGCACAGGATTTAAAAGATTAATGGGGATGAGTACCACTTTAGTTGGTGTTCCCATTGCAGTCACTGAAGGAGCAAAAGCCATATACGATGTAACGGAAGACGAGATCGAAGCCATGAGAAGATTTGTGCCGGAATGGTCTAAGAATTCAACCCTTGTTCCAATAAGAGATGATGACGGAGATTTACGATATATAGATTTTAGTCATAGTAATGCATATGATTTAGTCGCCAGACCCTTTAGAACTTTAATGAATAATATACAAGAAGGCCAACAAGATGGAGATACTTTATTAGAAGGATTTGTTGGTGGAATTAATGACGCCACTGGGGAACTGATGAATCCATTTATTTCTGAATCTATTTGGACAGAAGCTATAACAGACTTAACTGTAAGAGGAGGGAGAACAGCAGAGGGTAGAGAATTGTATACTGATCAAACTTCAGCAGGAGATAAAGCTGCAATCAGATTAATGCATTTAGGAAATGCACTCGCTCCTTCTTATAAACAATTTTTAAGATTAGGCCAGGCTTCTTTTGGAACTCCCGATAAAACAGGAGAAGTATTAGATATAGGTCCTGAATTAGCAGGTTTCATGGGCTTAAGAGCTATCAAAGTTAATCCATTAAGAGCAATGGGATTTAAAATTGCTCGGTATCAAACGGGTATAAGAAATGCTAGAAAAGAATTTACAGGCGGGATTTTTGGACTATTAAAAGGGGGACCTGTTAGTGAAGAAGATGTTATTAATAGATATATTGCTTCTAATAGAGCTCGGTTTGAAGTTCAAAAAGAAATGTACAAAAATTTACAAGGTGCTGAAACATTGGGAGAAACGCCTGCAGATTTACAAAGAACCTTTAGTGAAAGACAAATTAGCCCTAAGAGTTTTAATTATTTAAATCAAGGAAAATTTGACCCTTACTTTCCTTCTAAAGATATCTTGAAAAAATTTAGAGAAATAGCAGCAGGAATAGATGAACAAGATTCATTTGCCGCAGCTGCTCCAGAGGTAAGAGAACTTCAAAATTTATTTAAAGATTTAAATTTCGAGGAAAGATTTGGAGGATTTGCATTAGGTGGAAGAGTTAGTGGTGCGCCTGCAACTAATGGTATTAACAGTGTCGTACCCGCTTTAATGGATATCAGGAATGAATTGGCACAATTAAGTTTAGAGGATGAGTTTGATATTGATGTTTCTGAGGAGGTCGTTGAAGAAGAAGTAGTAACTCCACCATCACCACCTCAAACTTTAAATACACCAAATGTAAACCAAAGTAATTTAAGTCCTAATAATCAACAAATTAACCCAAATAATCAACAAATTAATCCAATGACGGGCTTGACAAGAACACAAGAAGCGCTATTGTCTCCAGACGAAAAGCTAATAGCTCAGGGGCAAAACCAAAGAAAAGGAATGGTTTCATGACACCTAAAAGTGTAAGAGAAAACATTATCAGTTTGCAAGGCCATATTACGGGTCTCAAAAAAGATTTGTCGGCTATCAAGAATAACCATTTAAAGCATATGAGTTTACGTATTCATGAATTGGGTGGCAAGATAGATAAAATCTATTGGGTTCTTTTAGCTATGGTGGGGGCCGTAGCCTTACAATTGTTTCAGAATTATCTAACATAATCTATGTCTAAAGCAGATTACCAGGAAATTATAACAGAGTATAAAGAACAAGTGCGTGTTCTAAAAGAGCAGGTTAATGAACTGACCGATGCCTGTAAGGCTAAAGATTCAGCCTTGAAAAGAGCACTTCAAAAATTAGAATACACCACAGACGATTTAGATAAATTACAGGAGAAAACAGATGAAACTGACGGAAAACTTTAGCCTAAACGAGCTAACAAAGTCACAGACAGCCGAAAGAAAGGGCATAGATAACACTCCTAGTACCGAGCACCAAGAAAACCTAAAATCGCTCTGTGAGATGATCCTACAGCCAATTAGAGACCATTTTGGGCAGGTTGTAAGCGTTTCTAGCGGATATCGCTCTCCAGAATTGTGTGTTGCCATAGGAAGTTCCACACAAAGTCAGCATGCCTCGGGCTGCGCGGCGGACTTCGAAATCTTTGGTGTATCCAATAAAGAATTAGCAGATTACATCGACCAAAACTTAGACTATGATCAACTCATTCTTGAGTACTGGAAAGAATCAGATCCGAATTCGGGATGGGTCCATTGCTCATATACAAATGGTAGTAATCGAAAACAATACTTGAGAGCTTACAAAGAAAATGGCAGAACCAAGTATGAACCTATGTAAGAAGACATATAATAAAAAATTTTATTCCTTGTAATCTATTATAAATAGTATATATTAGTCTTAAGAGTGCTTTAGGAGGCTCTTACTATTAACTGTCTAACAAAGGAGGTTACTATGACTGATCTAATAAACTTAAACAATTTCCTAAACAATGCAATCGGATTCGAATCATTCTTTGATCGTTTCCATCGTTTGCCTACGATCAATGCCGGCTTTCCACATTATAACATCAAGAAAGCAGGCGAAGATAAATACAATCTCGAAATGGCTCTCGCCGGGTATAAAAAAGGCGACATCAAAGTCACAGTAGAAGATGGTGTTTTATCTATTGAAGGAACTTCTTCAGAAGACAAAGAAGAGTTTGTTCATCAAGGTATAGCAAAACGTACATTCAAAAGACAGCTACAACTAGCTGAATATGTAGAATGTGACGGCGCTAAGTTAGAAGACGGAATGTTGAAGATAAATCTAAAACACAATCCGCCCGAAAACAAGCGAGCGAAGCAAATTGCTATAAAATAGTGGGTTTGGAAAATTACAGCGCCTCGCGCGTATATCCTACTTTTTAGAGGATTAAATCCAATCTCTTAACTCTTCTCCCATAACTTCGGAGGCGATGTTAACTTTCTTGCGGAGAGCTTTGACAATTTTGTTGTCAACAGTATCCTCCGCAATGAGATCAACATAGGTAACTGTTTTTTTCTGTCCGATACGATGTGCTCGGTCTTCTGATTGAAGTCGTTTTTCCAAGTCATAACCATTAGAATAATAAATGACGGTACTGGCCGCCGTTAAAGTAATTCCATATCCACCCGTTTGTGGAGTTCCTACCAAGAACCGTGTTCCATTAGGTTTTTGAAATCTTTCACGATTATCCTGTCTTTGATCTTGAGGCGTTAAGCCATAATAATCAACCACGGATCCCGGACCATAAACTTTCTTAATTTCTTTAATAATTTTTTTAATATCATATTGGTAATGAGCCCAAATAATGGCTTTTCCTTCAACTTCATCTAAAACATCCATTAACTCACTCAATCGGTTATTTTTAACTTCTTGTATGGTGCCATCATCTGCGGCAAAATGACCACAGGTGATTTGATGTAATCTCATCAGTTGAGTTAAGGCATTCATGGTCGTAACTGTTTTTCCATTCAAAGTAGCCAACGCTTCTTTTCTCATTTGTTCATATATCTTTTTTTGTTCCGTAGTAAGAGCAATTGTTCTCTTCATATATATTTTGGGAGGAAGATCTAAACAATCTTCTTTTAAAACTCTATAGGAAAAAGGTTTCAATGTTTCAGAAAGTTCTCCTAAATTCTGAAATCCACTTATTAGGTTAATCATACGTCCTGCAATATTAACTTGTCTCATTTCTGCATAACGATTTCTAAACGCATAATAAGAAGCAAAGTTTAAAAGGTAAGGGTCAAGAAATTCACATTGACTAAATAAATCTAAAGGATTTCTCGTTACCGGAGAACCCGTTAAAATTCTTCTATATTTAGAAAGTTTAGATAAGCCTATAATATTTTTAGTTCTTTTGGCTTTAGGATTTTTAATCGTCGTACTTTCATCAATAACCATCATTGATCTATGGGACCTTAAAAATTTTGCTGCAAAAAGTCTACCTTTATCCGTACTTAAAGCCTCTACATTCATAATAAAAATATGAAGTTCTTCTCCCAGTTTAAATAAAGTATCCAGTTTAGTTTGTTGTTTCTGATTAATATTAGGCTGCCATAATACTGCGGTGTGCTCTATGTGTTGAGGCATGTGAGTAGGGAGTTCTTGTGCATGCCATGTACTGATAACTCCTTTAGGTGCTATAATTAAAGTACCATCAATTTTTCCTTTATCATATAGCATTGCCATATTGTCAATGAGAACTTTAGTTTTACCAGTTCCCATTTCCATGAAGTAGGCAAACGTTTCTTTATTCCACGACATTTCCAATGCTTTTAATTGATGAGCATAGGGCTTCGTTTTAAATTTATAATCCATAATTTAATTCTTAATTCTTTCTATTTGACAAACAGTCTACCATATGATACACTTATTGTCAACATGAAAGAAAGAATAAATTTACCTAAAGTATACGTTATTCAGGAAATTCCTGGAACTAAAGAGGGCCGACCTAAAATTAATATACTAGGGGCATCGGAATTTGGAACTTTTAAGTTTTTATTACCGGAACTTTCTCAAATTATTTTCTCTCCGGGTCCTTTAATTTTTAAACTACGAAAAGGTTTAAAAGATTATAGACCTACGGATTTTTTATTATTAACAGGAGACCCGGCTATTATAGGGGTTGCCTGCTCAGTAGTATCGGATATGACAAACGGTAAATACAAGCTACTTAAATGGGATAAACAGGAAAGAAAATACTATGCCATACAAATTAACTTGCATGAAAAAGGAGATATTGATGAATGATTATAAACATTACTATAGATTAAAAAGTAGATTAGAACGTGCTCAAAAATGGGAAAGAAATTTTCTAGAAACAGAACAGCATATTGCTATCAGCGACAAAGTGACGCAGGACTTAGGGAAAGAAGCCCCTATTACTTATTTTTTAACTAGCCTCATAAGTTTTCCTATAATTTGCTTGACTTTTCTGAAAAAACGTTTAGTATACCAATCATACAGAAAGTGTAAAAAAGAAATAGAACTAATACAGGAGAAAATAAAATACTATGAATAAACTTGTAGAACAAATGGAGAAGGACCAAACAGAAGTTATTGACAAAACTTCTAATATTAAATCCTTAGCCGATGAAGTAAAAAGATTAAGATCCATGGAAGATCAAATTAAAAACATGGAAGAGGATCTTAAAAATAAGAAAAAAGATCTAGAACGAGTCTCGGGAGAAGTCATTCCTACTCTTTTAAGTGAAATGGGGTTATCGTCACTTAAATTAGCGGATGGATCTGCTGTAGATGTCAGACCGTATTATAGCGCGACTATCTCTATTGCAAATAGAGAGAAAGCATATAACTGGCTTCGTCTCAATGGCCTAGGGGATATTATCAAAAACGAAATCTCCGTTTCCTTTGGTCGTAACGAAGACACCAAGGCAGCAGATTATGCTGTTCTTGCGAAGGGTCAAGGGTATCAACCGACACAAAAGTTGAAGGTTGAGCCCATGACTCTGAAAGCTCTCGTCCGTGAGCGAATTGAGGCAGGAAAAGAAATGCCAACGGATATTTTTAACGTGTTCGTAGGAAACCGAACCAAAATAACAAGGAAACAATAAACATGAACCAAGAAGCAAATATCGCAAAACGCGATCAAGCAGGTGCATTATCTACGAATCTTTTCGAAGCTGATGCAGATGCGGGCTCTCAGAACATGACGCAAGAAGATCTTGCGTTACCTTTTCTGAAAGTCTTGGGACAATTATCTCCCGAAGTAAATAAGAAAGATAGTAAATATGTCGAAGGTGCAGAACCGGGTAAGATATATAATACTGTCACGACTCAACTCTACGATGAAATTGATGTATTGCCTGTTTTTTATAAAAGACAATATGTTGAATGGCAGGATAGAGGAGCAAGCATGGGTGCGCCTGTAGCAATTCATACCGTGGCTAGTGGTATCATTAATGAAACTACTAGAGACAAAATGAATAAAGATAGATTACCAAATGGTAATTATCTTGAGAATACAGCCAACCATTTTGTTGTCTTAGTCTCTGACTCAACACCATCAACTGCATTGATTTCCATGAAAGCTACTCAATTAAAGATTAGCAAGAAATGGAATACAATGATGATGTCCATCAAGATGAAGGGTAAGAATGGTTTGTTTACACCGCCAACTTATAGCCACATTTATACGTTAAAAACTGTTCAGATGTCTAATGACAAAGGAACATGGTTTGGTTGGGATGTATCTAAAAAAGATGCAATCAAAGATAAAGGTGCCTATGAAATTGCAAGAACTTTTGCTGAAAGATTAAGCAAAGGGGATGTGCAAGTGAAAGCAGCGCCTTCTGAAACTAACACGGACGTTCCATACTAGAATTCACCAAGGTGAATATCTTGCAAGGAGGAGGCGACAACCGAGAGGGGGTCGCCTCTCTTAAAAAGATAATAATATGGTAGAGAAATTTATAAATATATTCGAAGGCTTAAAGAGAGCCCATGGGTGCACATACATTAATTCAGTGCCTAAAGATGGTACTAAATTAAAAACAAAATCTTTTGTAAAAAGAGAAAGTGTCACTGACGATCATTTTCAAAAACATTTAGAAGGTATTGAACCGACCTTAGGTATTATTCCTATTAATGAAGAGGATCTATGTAAATGGGGATGTATTGATGTTGATTCATACGCCGGTTTTGATCATCAAAAATTATTAAAAAAAATTCAAACTTTAAAACTTCCACTTGTAATATGTAGATCTAAAAGTGGTGGAGCACATATCTTTTTATTTTCAAAAGAACCCACAGAAGCTAAAATTATGAGAGATAAGCTCTTAGAGATTAGAGCTATCTTAGGTTTTGGTAATGCAGAAATATTTCCGAAACAAATAGAATTAAAATCAGAAGAAGACACGGGGAACTTTTTAAATCTTCCTTATTTCCAAGGAGATAAAACAACACGTTATGCTTTTACTGAAGAAGGCACAGCAGCTACTTTAGAACAGTTCTATGGTATAGTAGACCTTAAAAAATGCAACGTCAGTAATATTAAAGTAAAAAGATCCGAATCAGAATTTTCAGATGGTCCACCTTGCATAGAAATGTTAGCTTCTAGCAAAATTGCAGCGAATAGAAATATAGCTTTATTTCATTATGCTGTTTTTGCTAAAAAGAAATGGAAGAATTGGAAAGAGAAAGTATCTGAATTTCATAAAGATTATATGATAGGGGAACTAGAGCAGAATGAAATTGATACTATTAAAAATCAACATGAGAAAAAAGAGTGGGGGTTTTTATGTAAAGAAGAACCTATGTGTAGTTATTGTGATAAGGATTTATGTAGAAAAAGAAAATATGGTATAGGGGACACTCCAACTTTTCCAGGTCTAAGTGATCTTCAAGAAATTCAATTAGAAGAACCTTATTATTATTTAAATGTGGATGGTAAAAGACTTAAACTTCCAAGTGCTAAATATTTAAAACAACAATCTTTATTCGAAGAAGCCTGCATTGGAGGGATAGGGATTTACCCACCTAGTATGAAATTAAATGACTGGAAAATCCTTGTAAATCAATTACTTAAGATGCGTGAAGTAATTACTCCACCAATAGGAACAACTAAAAAAGATCAACTTACAAATCATCTAGAAGAATTTTGTACTAATCGTGCTTCCTCTAGTGTGGAAAAAGATGATATTAAAAAAGGAAGTGTGTATACCCATGAGGGAAAACATTATTTCTTATTTGATTCCTTTTATTATGGTTTTTTACAAAGACGTAGATGGGATGTTAAATTTCAAGAAACAAGTCAAATGCTTAAAGAAGAATGTGAATGTACAACGGATCGAATAACTATTGGCAAACATAGACCGACAGTAACCATTGTAAAATCTTTTGAAAAACCCCAAGACGATTATAAACAAAAAGAACTAAGACCAAAGGATGCTTTTTAATGTTTAAAAGATGTTTTATAGAAAGTTTTATAGATGTGGGCAGCGGACTTATCTTAGCTATTTTAATACAGCTCTATATCTTTCCTTTCTTTGGACTCTATCCAACCATATGGGACAGTATTGGAATTGCTTTAATTTTCACCTTTGTTTCTATTATAAGATCCGCGATTTGGAGAAATTTTTTTAGGAAAATAAAATGAAAACGATTGTACTCGGACCACCCGGAACAGGAAAAACAACAACGCTCTTAAACCTGGTTGATAAATATTTAAAACAAACTGATCCTAATAAGATAGGCTATTTTGCTTTTACTCAAAAAGCTGCACACGAAGCACGAGACCGCGCGATGGCTAAATTTAACTTAAGTGAAGATGATCTTCCTTATTTTAGAACACTACACTCTTTAGCTTTTCGTAGACTAGGTATTCAAAAACAAAATGTTATGCAAAAAAGACATTACGCAGATTTAGGAAACAAACTGGGTTTCCCGGTGGACTATGAAGAAAATGATCAAGAAATGAATGGAATCTTTTCCGCTAAAAGTGATTACTTAAGAATTTTACAACTTGCAAAACTGAGAAATATTTCTTTTGAAAAACAGTATGATTTAAAAGAGCACACTCAAGATGTTGAATTTGATAAACTTAAAATTATAGCACATGAATTAGAAAGATATAAAAAAGAATATGGCTTAGTTGATTTTAACGATATGATTTTAAACTTTATTAAAGCTAATGCTTCTCCTAACTTTGATGTAGTATTTGTGGATGAAGCCCAAGATCTATCTCTTATGCAATGGGATATGGTTAAAACAATATGGAATAGAACTACAGATAATTATATTGCAGGAGATGACGACCAGGCTATTTTTAAATGGGCTGGTGCAGATGTAGATAGTTTTATTGCTCTTGAGGGAAAGTTTATTAATCTTACTCAATCTTATCGTATTCCGGCTAAAATTCATGAAGTAGCTATGAAAATTATAGGTAAAATAAATAAACGAATTCCAAAATTATGGAAACCTAAAATGAAACAAGGGAAAGTTTCAGTTTATGCTGATTTTAGAGATATTGATATGTCCGAAGGAGAATGGTTAATTTTAGCTAGAACTCGATCATTGTTAGATGAACTTGAAGAAGTACTATATCAAAAAGGATACTACTACAAAAATAAATTTAAAAAAGGATATGAATCCGAGTTATATGAATCTATTACGAACTGGGAAAAATGGCGTAAAGGAGGAGTTTTAGATTATTCCACAGTATCTCAGATGTTTACTTATATGAGTCCCCGTCAATTAGAAAAAGAAAAATTAGCTTTGATGGATAAAAATAATTTTTATTCTTTGAAAGAATGCCAAGACAAATACGGTCTTAGGACAGACAAAGTGTGGTATGAATCTTTAGATGAAGCTCCAACACGACGTGTCTCTTATATTAGAAAAATGAGACAGAACGGAGAGCAACTGAATCAAGCTCCAAGGATTACTCTATCTACTATCCATGGGGCCAAAGGGGGGGAATGTCAAAATGTAGTTCTCCTTACCGACCTAACAAGACGAACGTATGGGGAATATGAACAAAGACCCGATGACGTTAATCGATTATTCTATGTAGGTGCAACACGAACCAAGGATCACTTACATATTGTAGAACCTAAGGACATTTATAAAAGTTATTTATTATAAATGATATATAAAAAATAAAAAGGAGAATAGTATGCCTACTAAAAAAAATAATCGTCCGTTAGATACGATGGACGAAATTGCTTATCATGAACTAGCAGATAAATATAGACGACTAGAGGGAAAAATAGGAGTCTATAAAAAACAAATAGGGGGCGTCCATTATTCCTCAATGAAAATTCAGCCATCTGAATTTATTAATAAAAATAACCTACCCTTTGCAGAAGGAAATGCTATAAAATATTTATGCAGACACAAACAGAAAGGACAGGAACAGGATTTATTAAAAGCAAAACATTATATTGATATGGCTATTGAAAGAGATTATGGAGACATGACTCCAATGACCGAAGAAGAAGAATATCGTAATGCCGGAATAACAAAAGAGGAGGCTAGAAAAAAATAATGCAAATACCTTTATTTAAACCACAAACTGAATGGGTTCCACCGGAATCTTTTCCAGACTTAAGTCAGGAATGTGAAATCGCAATCGATTTAGAAACTAAAGATCCTAATTTAAATCTTTCTATGGGATCAGGATCCATTGTTAAAAATGGAAACATTGTCGGTATTTCTGTCGCCACTCAAAACTGGTCGGGTTATTTCCCTATTGCTCATGAAGGCGGTGGCAATATGGATAAGGCATTAGTAGGAAAATGGCTACAGGAAGTTTTAAATAATAGCGCTGATAAAATTTTTCACAATTCAATGTACGATGTCTGCTGGCTACGTTCAGAAGGCTATACCATTAAAGGTAGAATTATTGATACCATGATTGGAGCAGCCATAGTGGATGAGAATCAATTACGTTATGATTTAAATAGTTGTTCGAGACGTTATTTAGGACAAAGTAAAGATGAAGCAGCTTTGTATGACGCAGCTAAATCATGGGGTGTGGATGCAAAAGCAGAGATGTATAAACTTCCCGCTATGTATGTAGGCTCTTACGCAGAGAAAGATGCTGTACTAACATATAAGTTATGGCAAGAATTAAAAAAAGAAATTGAACACCAAGATATTAATGATATATGGAAGTTAGAAACAGAATTATTTCCTTGTTTGGTAGATATGAGGTTTCTCGGGGTACGTGTAAATCAAGAACAAGCAGCGATCGAAAAGAAAACATTAGTAGAACAGGAGAAAAAATTACTTCTTGAGGTGAAACAAAAGACGAACGTCGAAGTACAGATTTGGGCGGCAAGAAGTATAGCACAAGTCTTTGATAAATTAAAGCTTCCTTATGATCGTACAGCCAAGACGCAGGCACCTAGTTTTACTAAAAACTTTTTAATGCATCACCCTCATCCAGTGGTGAAACTCATTGCTCAAACAAGGGAAATTAATAAAGCTCATACTACTTTCATCGACACAATTTTAAAATATACTCATAAGGGTAGAATTCATGCAGAAATTAATCAATTACGTGGAGACAGTGGAGGAACGGTTACTGGACGATTTAGTTATCGTAACCCTAATCTTCAACAAATTCCCGCACGGAACAAGAATCTTGGACCACGAATAAGGTCTTTATTCATACCCGAGAAAGGCCATACATGGGGTTGTTTTGACTATTCTCAACAAGAGCCGAGACTCGTTGTTCATTATGCGGCGCTTCAAAATCTACATGGAGTAAATGATGTCTTAGATGCCTATAAAGCAGGAGATGCGGATTTTCATACTATTGTTGCGGAAATGGCGGATATTCCTAGAGTACAAGCCAAGACTATTAATTTAGGATTATTTTATGGAATGGGGAAAAATAAGTTACAAGCTGAACTGGGAGTGAATAAAGAAAAAGCTGAAGAAATTTTTACCCAGTATCATACACAAGTTCCCTTCGTAAAACAACTTATGCACGCGGTTATGAAACGTGCACAAGACTCGGGTAAGATTAGAACATTACTGGGACGTTTATGTAGATTTCCTTTATGGGAGCCTAATCAATTTGGTATTCATAAAGCATTACCTCATGAACAAGCGATCTTGGAACACGGACCAGGGATAAAAAGAGCTTTTACTTACAAAGCTTTAAACAAATTAATACAGGGATCAGCAGCTGACATGACTAAAAAAGCCATGATAGACCTCTACAAAGAGGGAATTACCCCCCATATTCAAGTACACGATGAACTGGATATTTCTGTAGAATCTGATAAACAAGCACAACAAATAGTAGAAATTATGGAATCTTCAGTTGGACTAGAGGTACCTAATAAGGTAGACTATGAGTCCGGTATAAACTGGGGAAACATAAAATAGGAGGAAACATGAAAATATTAGATCAAGTAGAACACCTATGGACAGATCATAAAAAATTAGTGATTGCTGTTGTAGTTGTTATCGTTATTTTAGCAATAGCATAATAGGATTATATGTTGAATGGCTTACTTAAACGCGAATATACCTGCGTTATACTCGCAGATAAGGAGGGAGTATCTCTATGACCTTTCCGGACATGTGGGAGAAGCTGAAGACTGTGTTATTTTTGGCATCGCATCGATTTCAGGGAGGGCTATACTCTTTCATGCAATTATGGAAAATGGTGCTGTCTTCTATCGTTTACCGATTAGTGCCTTCATACAAAGAGGCTTTGATGTCAAAAAAGTTCCTCGGCCTAGACTTGACGAGTTGGAGCTTTGGAATTGTTTCAGTTACTATCCTGCTATTACTACTTTCGATATTCTAGCTAGCCAAACAGGGAAATATATTGGCAAAGACAAGAAATGGCACGCAGGAGCCTATCTCTTTACGGTTGACTGGGCTCACCCAGAGAGTAATATAGTAAATACAGAACATTCAGAGATCCCGCACGAACATAAGTGCGCTCATATACTTGCCTTGAATGATGGCAACTATGCGGCTCAGCCAAACAATAGATTAATATGGAGTATCCCATCTTTGACGGTAAGGGATGAAGTTCCAGACTGGAAGGTACAAACTTCTGAATGGAATGTAGAGGACACAGGGAAATGGAAAACAGAAGATACAGATAAATTCTTCTACGAAATTGAAGAGAAAAAAAATGAATAAATGTAAAGATTGTTTTTGTAATTGTCATTGTAATGTTAAAAATCATTCAGATGACACGGGTGTATGTCCCTGTGACAAATGTAATTGTAATCCTCAAGGGGCTAAAGTAAATGATGATGAGTGTCTTTCATGTCAATAGATAAAACAAAATGCTGCAATACGCACGGCAAAGAAAAAGAAGACAACGGTACATGCTGTCAACTGTCTTCAGAGGATCGAACATATGAACATTCTCCAATAAGTCTACGTATACATGACTTAGCTCACTCAAATCTAGATAAAACTTATAGAGAACTAGAAAAAATGAAGAATCAAAATGAATGATAAATTAATAACAGCCCTACTCGCTATACTATTAGCACTCGGAGGATGGAATCTTTCTCAAACTTTTAAACTGTCAAATGAAATGACAGAAGTTAAAGTTAAAGTAGAACAGGTAGAAAAAATAATAGGTAAATCTTTAAAAAAAAATAAAAGAAAAAATAAAAGAAAACAAAAGGTTGAGTAGATGAATATAGCGGAACTATTCAAAAAGAATTTTATCTTTGTCCCTATTATTGTTTCAATAGTCGTTGGGGGTTTTACTTCTATCAAGTATGTTTTAAATTTAACAACAACCATTAATGACAACCAACAAACTCTTATTAATATGGAAAGAGATGTGGGGGTTCTTCAAGATAGTCTATCAGAAGCTAAAAGTAGACTGGCATCAGCAGAAGCTACTTGGAATATGGCAGAGAATTTATATAATGTTTTGGCCAACGAGGTTAGAGAACATGGCTATGATATTAAGGATCTCAATAGAGATATGAATAATTAAGGATTTATGGATGGAGATTCTCAGGATGGACTACAAATTTACATTAATTCTTTTTCTGATGCTATTCGTATTAGCTGTCTTCGGTGGACCTGCTTATCCTAAAAATGAATACTTAGATTTAAGAACTGATAATCATTGTCGTACTGGCGAAATAGAAGCTAGTATAGAACAAGATGATGATCAGTACAGCAGAGACCATTATAGTAACTCTAGCAATTATACAGACACAGAAAATGACAGACGACTTACTTTCACTTATAGACGTTATCTAGGTTCATCTTGCACTAAAGAAAGTGTAGAACTCCAACAAGAAATAACAGAACTAAGAATGTTAATGGAATTAATGAAGAAGTGTGAAAAAATTAATCGTAATCCAGGTTATAAACTAAATCCAGAGTTTGCTTTATTATACAGAAAATGTGCTGGTATCTTACCTATGACTAAAACAATACAAGATGATGAATTTAGAGCCAAAGGAAATTATTGGGAAGAACTCAAAGAGGGTTATATGAAAGAAAATCCAGGTGATTATATGGGTCCCAAGCTACCTAAAAAAAATAGTTTGAAAATGCCTCCAAAAGACTTTATACTACCTGAGCCCAAACCAACGGAATAATTATGAAAATATCAGACACCACTGCTGTAAGCATGCCGATGAGAAATTTACTCTCTATATTAATCGCCGTCGCGGCGGGGGTCTGGGCTTATAGTGAGATTACAACAAGACTTACATTTTTAGAAACATCCAAACAATTGATGGAACAAGATTTACTTGAGGCCAGCACACAAAAACCAATCGATCAGGAGCAATTTATGATGTTGGAGGATTTGTACAAGCAAACCGAAAAATTAGTAGAACGAGTTGATGGAATGATGCACAATCAGGTCAATATAGAACGATTAGAAAAAGACATGGGAAAAGCACAAAGAGATCTTGAAAAATTAAAAGATAACATGCGTACCTTTTCAAATGGAAATGGAAATCACTAATGACTGAGATTGTGGTAGGACTTTTAATGTTTTTAAATGGTACTATGATTGAGTTCACTTACAAAGAGTCGATGTCAAAATGCTTAAAAAGTAAGAGGGTTGCCATGCGTGAAATTAATCCCGATTCTGTTATTTTTAGTTGTAAAAAAATAACCGCTGAGACAGAGATCTATCAGGGTAGAAAAAAAATACTTAAAGTTTTAGGAAGTGGCTAAAAAATTATCCTCAACTAGAAACCCTATTGCTCGGCTTTTAAAGCACTTTACACCGCAGCGGTTTAAGGATAAAACTAAGTATAATAGAAAAACATGGCATACAAAAAGAAAACAACTCACAAAATATTTGGTAAGCTGGACTTAGCAGCTCATGTTACGAATGGTATGTGTTCACATTGCCATAATGAAAGTATGTTTATTTCTTTAACTTCAGATGTTTATAGATGCGTGACCTGTGGTTCTGATTGTCGCCAACGCATTAACGGAAAAATTAGTTACTTACCCATTGGGTATAATCATTTAGGACCCGATGTCCAAGGTTAAAGGCTACGCGAGTCATACCCACATATCGCTCACCCCTAGAAAAAGACCCGGAAGGCACGCAAAACACTGGTCTAAACGAATTCCGAGACGCAAAAAATCTGTTGGCCAAGGGTCTTGATCTTCTATAAATGGGGACTTTACCACCCAGGATTATTACTTATTATTATAGTCTTGACAATCATTCTTTAAGATCAAGTTTGTTTTTCTTCTATTTCCTTACAATAAAACTTTATAAATATTTTATTTTGATTAATATAATCATCACCCATAACATTAAGCAGCTGTATAGAGTTATTATAACCTTGATACATACAGCTAGACCAGTCCTCAAATACGTCTTTATGCTGAAAAGAAGGCTTACATTCCCCGGCTAAAGCGGAGCAAATGATTAAACTTAATACTATTTTCATAAATATTATCCTTGACAATCCTCTAAAATAGTGCTATTCTTCTTATTTAATATGAACAAGGAAAGAACATGACAGACATTACTAAATATAGAAACGTATCTTTGTCTAAAGATACTTACGCTATCCTTATTAAGTTATCAAGATCTTTATTGTCTGATGGGACTAAACTCTCCATTAGTAAGACAATTGAGTCTATTGCTAACGAAAAATTAAAAAAACTTAACGGCAAAGCTAAATAAAGCTTGACAAGTCCTACATTTTAGTGTAGACTGTTTTTTTAATAAAAAATAAGGAAGAAAGATGACAATAATAGTTAGAGACGGAAAATATATAAATACAAATACTCCGGAAGAAAATAAGAAAAAAGAAATGGTAAAACTCGGAGAACGCGTAACAAAAGCGAACCGAGCAATAGATAATAAAGACAAATCAACTCTTTTACTTAAAAAAGCACTCACCGTTTTAGATCCTGTAGCCCGAGGATGGACAGCTCGACAAGATCTACAAGAGACTTTAAAAGTCATTAAAGAATCTCTTGACAAGAATAACTTGAGTAATCACCCAAAGACCTTTGTTAATATTTTAGAAACCTTAGAGAAGATCATTCCTTTAATGAATATACAGAAAGAAAAACCAGCATTAATAAAACTTCAAAAAGAACTTTTTTTACATAACACGGAAAAAAGAGAAAAAGATATTCCCCAGGAAAAATTACCCGCGAGTCATACTAAACAACAAAAATCTAATCTAACAACATCGGACATAGACCGTTGGGTTCAATCGTCTAAAAAAGGAGACCGTTTAGTTTATTATACCGGGCATACCTTCGACACCCGAGAATATCAAGCGCAAAAAGTTTTTGACCACGTCAGAAAGTCTTGTTTTAAATTTGAACCAATAGCTGCTAAGAAAAAATATATTAAAACGTACGGAGCAAATGAATGGGGTGTACAGTATCATGATATTATTACTCTTTTTCAAAAAAAGGTCGCTCCCCAACAAAAAGATTCCGAAAAAAATATTATTAGTCATGCCATTTATAATTATATTATGGAGAAACTTTGAGAATAACTTGCGAAGGTTGTGGTTGTTTACCTAAGCCCGATGAATGGAAAGATGACAATTTTTGCATTGATTGTAACTCTTCAGACAATATATGGACTCCCCCTTTAAAATTAGAGATTTGTTCTGCGTGTAAGGGTAATGGATATCAAAGAAAAAATATGGTAGAAATATATCAATGTACAAAGTGTAAAAGCCAAGGAGAATTATATGCGTAAGATATTATTAATAGGATGCTTACTTATTACCACGGGTTGTAGCGAATTTGCTTTATTGATGTCCGCGGGTAGTATTGGTGTGAGCCAAAATGCCTATACCAAAGCTTATAATGGATTTGATGTTCTTACTTTAATGAATACCAACAAAAGTATAAAAAAACATGTCTACGACAAAGGAAAAGAACTTTATGACAAATGATGATGAAACTATTAAATATTTAAACGACAAAATTTATGAAGAAGCTAGCAAACATAATGAAAACGTTAAAGATTCTATGCTCGTAGCGACCGCTTATCTTGCTGTAGGATCTCGAATTCTTAGATCTCTTCTTGATAAAAGACATTATAAACAATTTATGGATCAGATTGCTGACGAGGATATTAACCCTCTAGAAAAACCCGTATTGCATTAATGACTTTGAAATTAGGACCTAAAAAACGAAAAGCTAGAACCATCCATCGCTACCCCAACGGAAATGACCCCAAAAAACGAAAATTGTTCGGTGATTCTAAAAAGTGTTCTAAATGTAAAAGAACTAAAGATATTTTTAATTTTAACTGGAAGAGTGATTATTATAAAGGAAAAAGAAAGATTAGACTTCAGGCCGAATGCTCAGATTGCCGAGAAAAACAACGACGTATTAAATATAGCGAGACTCCTGAAATTTTCCTTATGCGTGCCTATCAAATGATTAAACAAAAATCAGCAAGGAAAAAGAAAAGAAAACCTACCACCGTGACCTTTAACCAATTTATGAAAACTTGGGAGATTCAGAAAGAAAAACATGGACTCATCTGTCCATTATCCGGTCAAGTCATGACCCACCAACAAGGCCATGGGCCCCTGGAGACCAATATCTCCATCGATCGCATTGATAGTTTAAAAAACTATGATCCCGGAAACATTCAGTTCATTTGTAGACGCGTAAATACCATGAAGCATAATGAAACTACCGAAAGTTTAGTTTCTTGGAGCCGAGCTATTATGGAGAATCATGTATAACCCTTTACCAAAGTCTTTAACGATTCAATCTAGTCCCATTAGTGGTTTAGGATTGTTTGCTACGCAGCCTCTTGAAAAAGCAACAAACCTGGGGGCCAGCCACCTTAAGATTGATGACCATTTGGTGCGAACTCCCCTAGGAGGATTCATTAATCATTCGGATACCCCTAATTGTGTAAAGGTAGAACTGCTGCTTACCGAGGGTTCTCATCGTAAGAAATGGAATCTCATGACCACTCATAACATTAAAAAAGGAGAAGAATTAACACTTAAGTATACTTTTTATGAATTATAAACAACAAATTGAAACTTTATTAGAGACCATCAAGTGGTTTAGGTCAGAAATTAAGCCCCATGATTGTGGATGGATGCATACCACGATTGATGGGTTAAAAGCCCGGATAAAGCATTTAAGATCGGAGATAAAGAAAGATTTACCCAAAATATCATGGATTGATGGATACAAAAAATGGAAAGACCTGGGGAATAAGGGAGTCATTAGCAACAAGGTAAAACTGGGAGATTTAAAAAAACTTCTAAAAAAATGAAATGCTGGCACTGTAATAAAGAACTGATTTGGGGCGGAGACCATGATATTGAAGCGGAGAACGAGGATTATGATATGGTCACGAATCTATCATGTCCTAAGTGTCATTCAATCGTGGATGTTTATCATCCCTCAGTCAAGCTTTTAAAAGAATATAAGGAATCCGATAAGGATAAGGAAAAAGTTAAAAAAATTAGTCGAGATTATATAAAAAAGAGAAAGAAGAGGAGTAAATGTGGTTATGGATAAAAAGAAATGAAGATAGAAAAGAAAAAAGAATTTACTGATGAAGAAGACTATGTTTATTGTCTTATGGGTTGGTTAGTTGCTAATGCGGATGATGATTTGACTCAAAAATACTTGAATCATAGAAATAGAAGAAGTTTTAAATTTTCTTTAGAAAAAATTAGCGATCATTTAGAAAAAACAGGATGGTATAAGTACACTGGAAGTAAATATTTTACTGAGGACGTAGGAAGACCCGAGGACCTCCGTACCCTTAACGAAAAAAGAGCTAGTGTTCAACAGGGTCGCAAAACTGTGAGACTCACATCCACTCAGATGGAAATCTCCAAAAGATTAGGTGTAACACAACAACAATATGAAGAATATGAAGATACAAAATAAATATCGCTACGTCCAGGCTACACGGAGCACGGAGCATGGATCACGGATGTATGATGTCAATGGCATGAAACTTCCTTCAGTGACCACGGTGCTTGCAAAAACTAAAGATCAGACGTATTTAAGACGCTGGAAGGAAAAAGTTGGACATGAAGAAGCAGAGAGAATTAAGAATTATTCAAGCAAGCGGGGGACTGCCATGCATAAGTTCTTGGAGAAACACATCCAAGGGAATGGTCATGAAGACCTTACGGAGATCGGTATCCAAGCTAAACCGATGGCTCAAAAAATTATTGACGTAGGATTGACTCCGATTAGTGAATACTACGGAACAGAAATTACTTTATACTATCCAGGTCTATACGCAGGCAGTACAGATTTAATCTGTATGCATAACGATATGGAGACGATAGGAGACTTTAAACAGTCAAATCGCCCGAAGAGGGAGGAATGGATAGAAGATTATTATTTGCAGGTTGCAGCGTACGCTATGGCCCACGATTGTGTACATGGCAGCCACATTAGACAAGGAGTCATTATGGTCTGTACTCCTGATCTCTATTATCAAGAATTTAAGATTCAAGATAGTGAATTAAGGCGCTATAAACATGAGTTTTTGAAAAGATTGGACAGTTATTACAACCTAGTTTATAATAATAACAATCCAAAAGCAGGAGAAATAGATTTTGAAGCAAATAAAATTTAGATGTTAAGAGTTGGGATAGAGGGGTTTTTCATCCGGGTTTGTGACGGGCTCGATTTAAGCTATATGTTCGCCCTTGATTCCCTATTATCTAATTACGAGCATAAAGCAACCGTCACATAAAAAGGAGCGACATGAGTATAAAAGGAAAAGTGAAATGGTTTAACCCTACAAAAGGTTATGGTTTCATCGAGCGAGAAGACAAAGAGAAAGATGTTTTTGTTCATTCTTCTGCAGCTAGATCCGCAAATATGGATCTAAACGAAGGAGATGCATTAACATTTGAAGTCGAGGACGGAGAAAAAGGTCCTTCTGCAGTTAATCTGCAAAAAGTTTAATCGCATTCACAAAAAAAGGGCGGCGTATGCTGCCCTTAAACTAAGGAGAATGTGGCGAAATTAAGGCGAAATTATGACACAAATTAGGCAGCAGCATGCATATAGTAATCTCAGAAACAATTATTGTTTTGAAAAAAAAAAAATAGTTGAAAATAATCTGTCAATGTGTCAGTTAGACAAAAAAGATAATGAAATCAAGGGTTATTTAAGCAAAACACTGCCAAATAGTGTGGCAATCACTATTTCACAATCTGGCAGATGTGTCAGTGAAGATCAAAAAGGTAGCAATACCAACAAAATATTCGCAAAGGAAAAACTTTTTAATTTTTTGACTTCTCTAATTGTTTTTAAGATTACTTATATAAAATTTTATTATGCCTAAAAGAAAAAAATCTAAATATAAATATGTTGCCATTAATAAGAAGAAATATTATTTCTTCAAAATAGTGTGGGTAGACATCACTGGGGATGCCGGTCATGCTACTAAAGAAGAATTTGATAAGTTTGAGTGTGCTAGAATGGTGTCCTTTGCTTATGTGTACAAGAAAACACGTAAAGGGCTATGGACATTTGCCAGCTTCGACGAAAAGGAAGAAGTATTTTCGGATAGAAATGTGTTTCCAGTGGGTTGTATCGTAAAGATGGAGAAATTAAATGTGGAATCAAGATAAAATGATATTTATAATGATATCTTCACTGATTGTTCTTTTTTATGTTTGGATATCTTTACAGTAGATGTCTGATTGGCAGAAATATTTCCTGACTCTTTTTTTGGTTTCACTTTTTTGGTTTGTGATGGTTTTTGTTCCAACTCTTCAGCTACGGGGGTAACGTTTAAAATTGGTGAGTAATCGTCTAAAATTTGTTTCATTTTGGCTTCTAGCTCTTGCTCTGACATATCTTCTAGTTTCCCATGTTTTATTATTTTTCTGTCTATGTATAATCCTGCTGCCTTTCCACGATTTGTTTCAGCGTTTACTGCAGAGGAGAAACTCCCTTTCTTCAAAGCAAGCTCCTTTATTCTAGAAAGTTCAGCAACGTGACCCTCATAAGAGACCTCAAATTTCTTGAGTCTCTCTTCTTTCAATTTTCCCACATACTGTACTACAAGAGGACTGAGTCTTGGGTTTAACAATTCAGATCCTTCCTGCCTAGCTCGGTTAGCGCTATAACCTGCTGCTATGGCTGCCTCGGCCTGAGTCATAGGTCCGTCCGTTCCACCGAATACTACGAACTCGGAGAATCTCATTTGCATTTCTGTTAATCTTTTAGGAACTCCCATATTGACAATTTAAGGTAACAGTGATACAATGTCAAGTATGACGGAAGATAGAGGACCTTTGGATTTGACTAGACAGATAGAAGAGTCGAGAAAAAAAGCAGAAGATTCTGAATTAGAGACATCGCTTGTTAAAGCTGTGGGTATAAATAGTCCGGAGATGAAACAAGCCATTGCTCAAATTAAAAAACTTGAAATAGATTTGATAAGTTCACGTGAAACTAATAAGTCTCATCAAAAATTAAACGGAACGCTACAAGAAAGATTGACAGAGGTAGAACAAGAGAGTATAGAACTCCATGCTGACAATATTAAGTTGTCGCGACAGATAGAAGACAAAGTCGATCAATTAAGAAAATCAGGAATGTAATGAGAGTCCGAGACCTACAAGAATTTCTAAGTAAATTCACATCAGCTAACGCCACAGGCACGAGACAGGGAAATGCTATTTCTAATGCTGTTCTCTTTGTTGAGAATGGTGGAAAATTATTTGAAATAAGACGAATGGAAGTGCATGAACATGCTGTTCCTATTATAGGTCAACCCGGTCATACTGCCCATAGATTGGTTATGAAAACTCAAAAAAACTCCCCACTTATTCTTCCCACTAATCTTAAAGACGACTACTAGGTTACCTCAAAAATGAAATGGCACCCGAGCGAAAATTATACTCTAATCTTAAAAAAAATACACACTCCATCGTCTGGAATCGTGTTGAAAACCTTAGCTTACTTGGGACTCCTGATCTATTGGGGTATAATGATTCTGGCCGGTTTTTCACTGTTGAATTAAAAGTCGCCAAAGGTAATAAGGTCCGATTTTCTCCCCATCAAATAAGCTTCCATATACAACATCCAAAGAATACTTTTATCCTAGTAGAGGCCCTCGGTCCGAGGTCCCTAAAACTTTTTCCAGGATCCATGATCCGTGGACTAAGTTCCGAAGGTCACAACTATAGTTGGCCGCTTGCGACTTCATGGAAAGAAATCCAAAAAAAATTTAACGAATTAAACTGAACCGTGGTTCGTGGAGCTTGGTGCTTCTGTCAATAAGACATATTGACGCGCGACAATTTGTCGCACGGGCTTGGCGCTTGAAGCTTGGAGCTTGATGCTTGGGGCCTCTCCTGCTTGGGGCTTGAGGCCTTCTACTTCTACTATACTACCATTTCCGTGAAAATCTAAAACTGGGGTGCGACGATTTGACATATTGACAAAGGTTCATGGGCCGGCGACGCCGGCCCATGAAGAGGTGTTATGCTATTGATTCTCCTTTGTCGTTGTACATTCTGCTTTCATCCACATCGATCGTGTAATGACCGTTGTCGGAATTGTCTCCATCAGCGCTATCTTTGCCCAGGTAAAGACTATGCGTCATCCAGGTATCGTGTTTCCCGGTTCCTGTACTATACTGATCCCACTTCTCTCGTGCTAACGTTCCGATGAGCTGCACCATTAGATTGCGCGGCTCTAGGCGCGTGAATGGATCTGATCGTTTTCCTTCAGTGTCTTCCTTAACCTTCTTAAACCATCTGAAGGCTACTTTAGGGAGCTCAGTGCCACCCCAATGATGGAAGAGCGCTGGACTTTCCTCTAGAGTCGTCTTAGCCTCTGTTGGTCCGCCGTACGTTTCTTCTTTTTTTCGAAATGATATACTAACTCTATCACCCATATTATATCTCCTTTTTATTATTCATGTCCACTATTATATAGGATTATGGTCCGGATGTCAATGGCCAAATTGTCGCACACTACATCTTGTGTCAATGTGACATAGTGTCGCACGCGCTTGGTGCTTGGCGCTTGAGGCTTGGGGCTTGAAGCTTGGTGCTTGAGGCTTGCAGCTTTTATAATTTTTTACTTTAGAATGATTCTAAAGTGGGCCAAGCACGTCACGCCGAACGCGCTAGGTAGTGAGAGGCACTTGACCCCAGATCCAACCACGTCACGCCGAACGCGCTAGGTAGTGAGAGGCGATTGGATCAGGGCTCAAGTTAGGCCAAGTTCTTCCCAACAGCAATTGCATGCATTGCGCCAGTAATAACTTGACCCCAGATCCATGTAGAGCGCCCGCCTCGGGCCATCACGAGTTGATCAAACTCTTCTCACATGGATCAGGGCTCAAGGGCGCTTGGGAGTGAAGCACAAGCGCCAATAAACCTTTTAGATTAAGCCGAAGCTTCCTCTAAATCTTTTTGCACTTGAGATTGCATGTCGTTTTGGTACTCAACATACTCCTCTTCAAGTGTATACGGTTCTAGTTCTTCTTTGTTTTGTTTTTCCATATTCCCTTATTATCCTATATTCTTTCTTTAAAGTCAAGGGGCGGATTGTCGCACCGCCCCTTGGTATTATTTTAGTCGAACCATTCGGACCAATCGAAATCTTCCGGTTGATCTTCGGTTTTCTCTAAGACATAAGCTTGGAGCCTTGCTTTAAATCGCTTTGCTCTCTGCTTGGCGATTTCGTGTGGCACCATATCATTCTTATATTTACCTTTTTCTTCCGGTAATATAGTTTGAAAAATTTCGACCAGGTCAAGATTGTTCATTAAAGACCAATTTAACCTTTCGAAATTCCCATGTCTCCAGCTGTCAACTTCTACTTTTACATTTAGTAAAGGTTGCTCTTGTTTTTTTTCTTTAGCTTGAGTATTTAACATTCCCTTATTATATAGGAGAATTATGGCAACATTATGGCAAAAGAGAAGCTGCGACAATTTGTCCAATGTCAAGAGGATAAAGTGTCGCGCGACAATATGCCGCACCCTGCGACAATTTGGCAGTTGACTTTTAAATCATATCCTATATAATAGTGGACAGAAAGAAAAAGAGGTATATAAATGACAAAAAAAGAAAACGAACTCAAACTGTATCAAAGAGATCATTTTGAGCAAAAGGTTGATAAGAAGTTAGAACCTGAAATCGAGAGGGAAGAACTTCGTATCAAGACGACTGTACAAACTATCTTGAACAAAGGAACTAAATCTTTTGCCAAGAACATTGGTGCAACTAAAGTAATAAACGCCCTAGAAAATGCGGAAGCTACACTCCGAGAAGCATCAAGAAATGCCTACATATTTTTTGACCAAAGTGCCAGAAAAGATGTAGCGTGGTCTAAGTTGAAAGACTACAAATTTGACAAAGATGACAAGGAGAAAATTTCTGTCAGGGATTGTCAAGACCAGTTAGAGAAGTGGGCAGAAGCACAAGCCAAGCAACTAGCTGAGAAAACTCCACAAGGACAACGCCTTGCCTATCTGAAAGCGATTAAGGAAACAGCAAATGATGCTGTCAAGGAAGCGTCAGTACCAAATGATTTAATAGATAGATTATCTATTTTATTAAAATTGGTTGGGGTTGAGTGGACTACGAACCTACCTGCCTTACCAAGACCTAAAGGTAAGTAATGAAAGTAAAAGAGTTAATAAAAGAGCTGAAAAGTTATAACCCTCAAGCGAGGGTTATAATTAATGGGGGTAGTAGTGATGAAGATGATTTTTCTTATCTTTATCGAGTTTGCTGGTTTTATGATGATGATGGGAAAACCAATAAGAATTTGGTAAAACTACGTTAGCTTGAGGCTTGGTGCTTGGAGCTTCTAGTATAATATAAATATATCATTGTCAATGCGACAAAATGTCGCAGCGACAAAAAGCCCACCGATCAATGATCGGTGGGCTTTTTTCTTTTTTATTTAAATTTTTACTCTAGTAAAAATCTCAAACTTCTTAATGCCCTTCTCAATATCATTTATTTCTTGAAATTTTTTCAAGACAGATATTGCATTTTCTTTGCTGTCTGTAGTGTACATACAAGACATATCCTTTATACTTTCCCACACTTTTACTACGACATATTCATTCATTTAGTAAGCTTTCCAAACATAGTTTTGATTATTAAGAAATATAGATACTGCTCTATGTTTTGTTGTAGCTGTTCTATACTGGTCATTTTTTACATCAAAAAATTTGATGTAAGGCGCTGTTTTTTTTGTTGTTGGTTGTAGTTTAAAAAAACAATCACTGTCCCATTTTGCAAATCTTGTTGTTGATTGTACTTGGTGTTCATCAACATCAAAATTTATGTTTTGTGGATAGAATGTAATTTTAAACTTATCACCATTTTTTATTACTTCTTCTATTTTTTTCATACCTGTATTATACTAAATCAGTAAGGATCACATAAGATGACAAATTGTCGCACCCCTTATTTTTATTCAATCACAAGTTGTATGCCCTGCGACAAAATGGCTATATACAGACCTATACATATTTAGTATAATTATACTAATTTAAAAAATAGAAAGTGATAAAATGTCTAAAACAAAACAAAAACTGCAAGATTTCGTAGAATCGGTTGTAATACCAGCTATGGAAAATAATCAAGAAAAATGGGACTGTATTTTTAAACGTGGTTGTTTCCCTAAAAATGCAATAACTCAAAAAGAATATAAAGGCATAAATTGGTTAATGCTTAATTATGAGCATAACAAAAAAGAATATTCAAAACCATTTTTTGCAACTTATAAACAATGGGCAACTGTTAAAGCTCAAGTTAATAAAGGTCAAAAAGGTCAAATGGTTATATTCTATAAACCTTTATTTAAGACATCTAAGGTTGATCCAAGTAAAGAAGTTAATGCAGGTTGTGTGTTAAGTTATTCAACCGTTTTTAATATTGATCAAGTTGATTTAACTAATTCAAGTTTTAAAGAAATTGAACCTGAATTTAAAACTGGAGATCAATATTCAATTGATGCAATTGAAAAATTTGTAAAGGCAACACAAGTTGGGATTAAACATCAAGATGGTCGTGGTTGTTTTTATGCTCCAAGTAAAGATTTAATTAACATGGAATTAAAAACCAATTTCAAAAACACAATTGAATCTGATGCAACGGTACATTACTACTCAACTTTATTTCATGAGTTAACACATTCAACAATGCATGAAAAAAGATTGAACAGAAAAAATAAGTTTGATGATAATAAAAAGTCATATGCTTATGAAGAATTAATCGCTGAACTTGGATCAGTATTATTTAGTAATCATTTTAATATTACTAAACAAATGCCAGCTAATCACGCTAAGTATTTAAATAGCTGGATCAAATGTTTAAAGAATGATTTTAGTTTTTTAACTGGCGCAATTGCACAGGCTCAAAAAGCTTTTGATTTATTTGTGTCAACTAAATAGCTGTCAATGTGACAAGATGTCGCACCC